>NZ_KV794741.1:0-82224 GCF_001808895.1 Corynebacterium sp. HMSC070E08 | reverse complement strand
ACCAGGCTTACCCTTGCCATCCTTGTACTCAGGCACGAACTTGTCGGAATCGCGGTCGGTGGACTCAACGACGAAGCGTGCAGTACCAGTTGCGGTCGTACCGTCCTTGTAGGTGACCTGGACCGGAACCTCGATGCTGTCCTTGTTGGCTGCATCCTTCGGGAAGGTTACAGAGACCTCACCGGTCTTCTCATCGACGGTGACGGTGTAGCCC
Organism: Corynebacterium sp. HMSC070E08; assembly: GCF_001808895.1. Taxonomy (NCBI): domain Bacteria; kingdom Bacillati; phylum Actinomycetota; class Actinomycetes; order Mycobacteriales; family Corynebacteriaceae; genus Corynebacterium; species Corynebacterium sp. HMSC070E08. The sequence goes on along the minus strand of NZ_KV794741.1, from coordinate 82,010 downwards.
TCCGGAACCTCGAAGGTCTCCGGCAGCGCGAACTTCGTCGGCTCCTTGGTGGCGTCCTGAGCCTTCAGCTCCTCAGCGCTGAGCTTCTCGACGTCATCAGTCTCCGTGTTATCGAAAGTCGGAGTCTTGGACTTAGCTGGTTCACCAGGCGTAGCCGGCGTCTCCTCGTAGTGCGGCTGCCAACCAACCAGGACCGTGAACGCGTCAGCTGCAATCGCCTGACCGCGCGCACCGGTTTCCTTGTTCACCGGGTACAGGTATGCGGTAAACGTCGTCGTGGACTCAACACCCGTGGTGTCAAGCTGGCAGGAAGGAAGAGTACCCTTTGCCTGCGGAGCCACCGGATCACACTTGTGTACAACCTTGCCGGTCTCCTGGTTTACCCATTCAATCTGGTACTGCAAACCATCAACCCACTTGCCTGGCAGGCCAGCAGTCTTGGTCTCAACCTTGGCTCCCGGCTTCGCAGGGTTTTCACGGGTGTCGTACTCAAGTACGTCAAAGACAACGTAGTCCGAGTAGATAACGTGGCGGTTCTCCAGCAAGTAGTTCTCACCAGCACCGTAGATAATGCCACCAGCCCACTTACCCTCACCATTGAACACGTACTGGCTACGCGGCAGGAAAGAGTTGTTGTAAAACGGCGTGAACTGGCCAAGCCCCTCAGTCTCCTCCGTAGAGAAGAACAGCCAATCCCAGTTCACATGCTTCGGCAGGTTATCGCCGCCACGACCGGTCTTATTCTTCACCCAGCTGCCGTAGTCAGCAGCAGGAGCAACCTGACCAAACAAGCTGTAGGCATCATGCTTCGACTTGTCCGGGAAAATCACCTCAGAGCCATCATCACGAGACAGATCAGAGTAGGTCAACGCACCATCGTCGTAGCCACGGTCAACATCACCGTTGGTACGACCACGGCCAAAGGTGCCCTTAAACTGCAGCGTGTATTTACCATCGCTGCCAACGGTGGCTTCTGAGGTCTCAGCGATCCACTTTTCCTTGCCCTCTTCGGCCATCTTGCGCTTGATCCAGTTCTGCAGCGCAGTCTCATTACGGTTGGTCCAACCGCTGCCACGGATCTCCTTGAACCCAAGATCAATCGCAGCCTTCTCATTGATCTGGTTGACCGCGTAATCAGACAAGTAGGAACCGTAGACCTTCATGCCCGTTGCCGGCACATCCGCACCGTTCATCTCGTTCATCAAGCTCGGAGTGAATGCACCCGCAGTGTGGTAGAGGTGCCAGAACAGGTTGCCCTTGATCTGGCCAGGACCGTTACCAACAACCGGGTTCTGATCAGCCTTGTCAAGGTGCATGATGTCATGGCGGGTCTTCTCACCAAACGCGAAGCGAACATTGTTCACGCGGTCCGGACCGACATACCAGCCCATACCACCCGGGGTGTCGAACGTGTTGCCGTTCGGGCCCATGTGGCCGAAGTTGTAGCCATACAGCTGCGTGAAGTTATCCGGATCCGGGTTATCCACCCACACACGAATCTTTTCGTACTGCGGACCGTTCGGGTCCGCATCAAACTTCACAACTTCGCCCTTGGCATTGTTGAACGGCTTCATGTGAATGGTGTAGCGACCATCCTCACGAGTTACACCGGTATACACCGGCGAGGTGATGCCGCCCTTTTCAGTCCACTGCGCGTATACGCGCACACCGGCCATCGGGATCGGCTTCCACGGATCACGGGTTCCCGGGTAGACCGACAGGTCACCATCACGCTGGTGGATGACATAGCCCTCGATGGACTCGTTGGTGCCTTCCGGAGCGTCAGATTCGATCGCACCTTCCTTGGGTGCACCAGGGGTAAAGGTGTAGCGCTGCTCATCTACCACAGACTGGTAAACGCCATCGGCATTCTTGCCCGGGTACTTGACACCATTACCGGCGGCGTTCGGCTGGCCAGCCTCGGCCGGGGTGCCAGCGACTGCGGCCACATTGTAGTTCGGGGTTACCGAGTGGACGAAGGGGCCCACCATAGCAATAGAGAGCGCCGCGGCAGCAATAGTAGTGCCGCGACGGCGTACAGCTGTACGCTTAATTTCCTTCTTATTCATATCAAGAAGCCCTTTCCTTAAGACTTGAAAGAACTGATCACGCTAGGGATACGTGACCGCGCAAGGGGTGATACCGGCTTACGCAACCGAGAGCAGCTCACATCTGTCACCTTGGAAGAAGGTCAGAGGTTTCCAAGGATCTATGAACAAACTCGTCTCTAATGTTAACCCCGTGCACGAATTAAAGAAACCGTACGCATTCCTGAAAATTTCATGAATGCAAACTTTTTGCCGCTAACAACACGAAGCACATGCTTGAACTGCTCTTTTTACTGCGATTGCGACACGCGGTCGCGATTGTTAAATAGCTCACGTCATCACATCGGTAACATTTTCCCCAGGAATACACTCCTAACGGGGGTGTTTTATACAGCGCGGTGACAGGTGGAGGTGTGGGAGGCGTCGCCAAGCAGGGGGTATTGAGCGCACAAATGTAGCCATAGAAACACAAACCGCCCCGCTTCCCCGTGCATGGTGCGTGCAGGTGGTTGTGTGCACGATGCTGCAGGAGAAGCAGGGCGGTTGCTTTGTGACACCGCCGCCGTTAGGCGGTGCCTGAGGTTGTGCGGCTTGGACTCTTTGGCGCCTTACTGATCTTGCATGACGTCGTGGCGCACGATGGTCTGGTCGCGGCCGGGGCCGACACCGATGTAGGAGATGCGGCAGCCGGAGAGCTCCTCCAGACGCAGGACGTAATCCTGTGCCTTCTGGGGGAGCTCCTCGAAGGTCTGGCAGCCGGTGATGTCCTCATCCCAGGCCGGCATGGTTTCAAAGATGGGCTCGGCGTGGTGGAACTCGGACTGGGTCAGCGGCATCTCGTCGTAGCGCTTGCCATCAACGTCATAGGCCACGCAGATGGGGATCTCACCGATGCCGGTGAGCACGTCCAGCTTGGTCAGGAAGTAATCCGTGAAGCCGTTGACGCGGGTGGCGTAGCGGGCAATCACAGAGTCGTACCAACCGCAGCGGCGCTTGCGGCCGGTGTTGACGCCGATTTCGCCGCCGGTGGTCTGCAGGTACTCGCCCCACTTATCGAAAAGTTCCGTGGGGAACGGGCCTGCGCCGACGCGGGTGGTGTAGGCCTTGATGATGCCCAGGGAGGTAGTAATGCGCGTCGGGCCAATACCGGAGCCCACAGCAGCACCGCCGGCAGTCGGGTTCGAGGAGGTCACGAACGGGTAGGTGCCGTGGTCAACGTCCAGCATGGTGGCCTGGCCACCCTCCATGAGGACGTGCTTCCCTTCATCCAGCGCCTGGTTCAGTTCTAGTTCGGCCTCAATAACCATCGGGCGCAGGCGGTCGCGGTAGCTCAGGAAGTACTCCACAACCTGCTCCGGCTCAATGGCCTTGCGGTTGTACATCTTCACCAGCATCTGGTTCTTAATGTCCAGTGCGGACTCGACCTTCTGGCGCAGGATGGACTCATCGAAGATGTCCTGCACGCGGATACCGATGCGGGCGACCTTGTCGGCATAAGCCGGGCCAATACCGCGGCCGGTGGTGCCGATGGCGCGCTTGCCCAGGAAGCGTTCCTGCACGCGGTCCAGGGTCTGGTGGTAGGGCGCCACGAGATGAGCGTTGGCGGAAATCTTCAGACGCGAAGCGTTAGCGCCGCGGGCTTCAAGGCCATCAATCTCGTCGAAGAGGGCCTCCAAGTTAATCACCACGCCGTTGCCCAAGACCGGGGTGGCGTTTTCAGAAAGAATGCCGGCGGGAAGGAGCTTCAGCTCGTACTTCTCGCCGCCGACCACGACGGTGTGGCCGGCATTGTTACCGCCGTTGGGCTTCACTACGTAATCGACTTTGCCGCCGAGGATGTCGGTAGCCTTGCCCTTGCCTTCATCGCCCCACTGGGCGCCGACGATGACGATCGCTGCCATGTTTGGTGTCACTTCCTATTTATTGAAGTCAAATACGCACCTACTTTACCCGCCATAGCGGTGCAGCGGTGAGTTTGTGACAAGCTCGTCAGGAATTGATGCGCCGGCACCTTCGTGGAGAGGTTCGTCCCGAACCTCGTTCAAGCCCAACTACGCGATTTCGGTGTTTGAGTTGGCACCGTCGCCCTTGTCTTTCTCTTCGATGAAGATGGTGTCATTGGTGAACATCAGCCTCGAATTGTTTGGGGTGCTGATAATGATCCCATCGTCAACGACAGCGATTTGAGCTTCAATGTCATCGATGCCGATTCGGTAGAGACCGTTGCTATCGATCTTCTTGCCGTCAGTTGGGAGGTTGTCAACACCACCCTGGCTGTACCTGGTTTCACCCTCCAGCGGTAGGAGGCTCACCACATCGAATTCCATATCTTCCGGCAGGTTGGTCTTATCGCTCTTGATGACCCAGGCTCCGCCATCGCCATGTGCGCAGTCAATGGACTTTTCATTCGCATCGATACCGCACACCAAGTTCCAGCCATCGGCAGAAATATCGAACAGCGTTTCGCCGCGGAGGTCTTCCTCATCCTCAGCTAGGTCTGCAGAGTCGGTGGGCTCCGATTTCACGTCGATAAAGAAGATATCCGAGTTCACACCGTCGAAGGAGTTCTCCATCGAAGGTGCCTCAGTGCCTGGGCGCTTGTACACCTTTCCTTCGACGCCGACAATGTCTCCTTCAGTCTTGGACTCATAGGTGTAACCCTCTCCATCCTCAGTGACCTCAAATGAGGAGGACGTGATGTACAGGGCATCCTCGTCGTAGACCCTGCCGTTGACGAAGAAGACGGGAACCTTCACGGGTTCGCCATCGAACTTGCCCTCCAACACCACGTAGCTGAGGAACATGCAGGGGTCATACTCGTCTTCGCCGATGGTGAGGTCCTCAAATTTCTCGGTGGAGCCTTTCACGTAGGCTTCTTCATTCTCTAGGACCTTGCTGATTTCGGTGTCCTCGAGGTCTTTCTTCTCGTCACAGTTGGCGTTCGCACTTGAGGAGGAAGTGCTGCTCGGTGTCGACGATGTCGTCGCGCTGGCCTTCGTAGAACTAGTCACGGACGCGGCGGCGGCCTCGGTGAAGGCGGGTTCCTCGGCTTCCGTCTGTGAACCCCCACCGAAACTGCACGAACTCACCAACAGTCCAGCGGCGGATACAAGCGCAAGGGTTGCCATACGGGTGGACACGGTGAATACCTCCAGCTATCAGACAAAGAAAAAGTTAAGTGTTAAGAAGTTGAGAGTTGCTTTGGAGTTAAGCGTTGTAATGGAGCCTACCTAGCAGATGTGACGTGCACTACTTAATCTCTGGAAGCGCCGTTGGTTGAGCGGCGCTGACGCTCCTTTTTCGCGAACCTCTCTTCACGCTCCTATGCTTCTTGTATGATCTGTGCGCTTGTAGACTGCGGCGGCCATCTCACTGAGGCCCACGCCGATTCCCTCGCTAAGGCTCAACAGAGCGGAATCCGCGTTGAGCACTTCCGCGTCGCCTCGATCCCCAGCCGGCAGGAGCTGAAGGCTATTGATGCGCTGGCCAGGGACATACTGCCGGAAGACCCCACTCCATCGCTGGATGAGATTGCCGCGCAACCGGACGTGAGCCACCTCGGTGAGCCGGGGCCAGCACCCCAAAAGCAGTACTTGCGCGAGCCTTTGCGCATCGTGGTTATTGGCAGCGATGCCGCACTCAGCGCGGTGCTGACCCGGATGATGCGCGCGGATTACCTGTGGGCCGAGGTTGGGTATGTCCCCACCGGGGAGCACTCCACGGCGGCGATGAATTGGGGCCTGAAATCGAGCGAAGCCGGCCAAGGTCGCCAGGGTCCCGGCAACCAGGGAGCAGTGATGGAGGAGGCGCTCTCCTTTGCCATGACCGCGCCCGTCAAGCCGGTGCCGCTCATCCGCAATGACGCGGGCCTCGCCGTGGCGGGCTCGGCAACGATTGCGGAATGGTCGAATGAGGAGATCACCGGGGAGATCATCGTCGACGATGCCGTGCTGCTGCGCGCAGATCGTGAGAAGGATGTCTTCGGGGCAAAGCTCGTACCAATGACGGATGCGCCGGGCATCGTGGCGGCAAAGGCGGTGACGAGCTTTGAGGCCGAGACTGCACCGCGCCGTGGGCTGTTCGCCCGCCTGCGCAAGCCTGCACAGCCTGGACAACTCGACCCGGCCAGCGTCGTGCAGGGCCGGGCGGTGCAGGCAGGAGGGCCGTCGCTCAGCGTCAGCGTCGATGGAGTCCGCGCCAAGCGTCCGGTCAAGCGCGTGACCTTCTACCGCCACCTGCGGGACCTACAGATCGTGCGGCCCTAGTCATCAAAAGACCTGCTTGTTACCCTAGCCTGACTCTTTAGGCCAGAACATCTTTAGGCCAGAACGACAAGAGGATTCGGCCAGCATTACCTTTAGGGGCACTAGGCTCGAAACCGAATCCTCACCGCATGCGCACTTTGCAGTGCACCTAGGCGGTATGCGGAAGACTCTACCACTCCTCGCATTCCCTGCGTAGCTGGCTAGAAGCACACACATTCCCAAGTTCTCGCACGGTTGAGGCTTGGTTTTAGACCTAGTCTTCCTCCCAGACCTCCGGCGGGTAGGCCGGGTGTTTGGAGGTGGGCACGAGTTGTGCCACGGCTGACTCCCGCGACATGCCGCACACCATGAGTAGGTCCACGATGATGGAGCGCGTCTGGGCGAGTACGGCGTAAGCGGAGAGGACTGCCTCCTCGCCGGCAACGTCCATCGAGCAGCGTGCACCCAGCTGGCGTAGGCGTTTGACTATCTCCGGGATGGCATGCGCCTCATCCACGCGACGCTCGCGCGCTGTTTGGTGGGTGTAGAGATCGGAGAGCTCCATCGTGATTTCAGCGAGTTCGTCGATGATCTCGACTTGCTCGGGCGTGGCTTGGTCGCCGTCTTCGGCGAGTACAAGCGCCCGACGCGAAAGCACGCGGGTGCCGCGGACTACGTTGTCGACGGGCGTGAGGATGCGTTCCAAGGAGCGAACGGTACGTTGTGAGCTCCACAGGAAAGGTGACAGGCGTGCGGTTTCCGCACCGCCCTTGGTGGCGTTGAGCATGTTGTTGATGTCATCCTGCGTGCCGCGCACCGCGTCGCGTGCTTCCGTGATGGTCTCAGGATCGTTTTCTTCCAGCCCCTTGGCCACGTCGGAGAGGACCAAGGAGGTAATGCCCAAGACCTTCGAGACTTCCGAGCGCCCCGCGCGCAAGGGCGAGGAAGGAATCAGCACGATCATCGTGAGGCCAATGACCGCGCCGATAATGGCGTCAATGGCACGGGAGATGCCGCCCATTTCTTCCGGGGGAAGAATGGTGGCGATGAGGATGGCGGCAATGACGATTTGATTGCTCACCAGCTGCGAACTAGTGAAGAAAGAAGCGATAATCAGGGCCAACCCGATGATGATGGTCATGTGGATGGGTCCGGTCCCGAGGGTGTCGACAAGCAGCGTGCCCACCAAGACTCCTACAACACCGCCGAGGGCCATGTCCACGGCGCGCTTGAGCCGGTCCCTGCCCGATAGTCCGAGGATGATGATGACGGCCATCGGGGCAAAGAAAGGCTGCGCGTGGCCGAAGAAATCGTGCGCAACATAGAAGGCCAAACCCGCGCCTATCGTGCACTGAAGCATGAACACGAGCCGGTTGCGGATGCGTGTGAGGCGCGCCTTGAGGGACTTATCCACCAACCGCAGCTGCTCGCGGGTGGTCTTGCGAACACGCTTGACGGTACTCGACGAACTCGACGATGACTCTTGCGCTTCCATGACTCCGGTATTTTACGCGTTCTGGCGGCGGGTTTGGACGAACAAAGCCACCCCTCATGGGCGAGGGGTGGCTTGTTGGCATCCGGTTGGTGTGGGTTTACTTGGACACGGTCTTGCCCACGGAGTGCAGGTCCTGGCAGGCCTCAACCACGCGGTCAGCCATACCCTGCTCAGCCTTCTTGAGGTAGGAGCGCGGGTCGTAGACCTTCTTGTTGCCTACCTCGCCGTCGATCTTGAAGACGCCGTCGTAGTTAGCGAACATGTGGCGTGCAACCGGGTTGGTGAAGGCGTACTGGGTATCGGTGTCAACGTTCATCTTGATGACGCCGTAGCGCAGGGCCTCCTCGATCTTTTCCTTCTCGGAGCCGGAGCCGCCGTGGAAGACGAAGTCGAAGGGCTGGGAGCCTTCCTCCAGGCCAAGCTTCTTCACGGCAACCTTCTGGCCCTCGTCGAGGACCTCGGGGCGCAGCTTCACGTTGCCCGGCTTGTACACGCCGTGGACGTTACCGAAGGTAGCGGCCAGCAGGTAGCGACCCTTCTCACCGGTGCCGAGGGCATCGACGGTCTTCTCAAAGTCCTCCGGGGAGGTGTAGAGGTTAGCGCCGGCCTTAGCCTCAACGCCGTCCTCTTCGCCGCCGACGACGCCAATCTCAACCTCAAGGATGATGTTGGCGTTGTGGGCCTTCTCGAGGAGCTCCTGTGCGATCACGAGGTTCTCATCGATCGGGATAGCGGAGCCATCCCACATGTGGGACTGGAAGAGCGGCAGCTCGCCGCGGTCAACGCGCTCCTGGGAGAAGGCGATCAGCGGGCGCACGTACTCATCCAGAACTTCCTTCTGGCAGTGGTCGGTGTGCAGCGCAACGTTAATGCCGTAGTGCTGAGCAGCCTCGTGAGCGAAGGCAGCCAGTGCCTTGGCGCCGGCAACCTTGTTCTTCACGGACAGGCCGGAACCGAACTCGGCGCCGCCGGTGGAGAACTGGATGATGCCGTCGGACTCAGCCTCGGCGAAGCCGCGGAGAGCGGCGTTGATGGTTTCGGAGGAGGTGCAGTTAATTGCCGGGAATGCGAAGCCGCCCTTCTTGGCGGTATCCAGCATCTGGTTATAAACCTCAGGGGTTGCAATAGGCATGAAATTCCATCCTTTGGAGTTGCTGTGCAGTAAGCCGTGCCGTCCCACGTCCAGCGAAACAACACGTTCCAACATCCAAGTATGCCTGTAGTTGTGGTTTTCCGCCGCGAGATGCGATGTGACCTCACTTAAACGCTGCTTCGCGGGGACGGTAAGCCCCCGCCTATCTGGGGAAACGCTGCTATTTCTTGGATTCTGACTTGTACTTCACAATCCGGGTGCAGGCCTCCAACAACATCCAACCGGACAACTGAACGGACAAATCGCGCTCAGCCACGCGGATAATGCCCATCTTCTGGCTCAGTGATGAGGGGCCGAAACCGTAGTTGTGAGGCAGCTTCGCATCTGCGGTCCAATCGGAGCCGAAGATGGGCAAACCATCTACTTCGAGGCGGTGTTCCCACACGGATTCCGCCGAGGCCGTCACGAGGCGGGCAGCCAGTTTCTTGGTTGCGCGGTTGGCCGGAGAATCGCCCGGCAAGCGCACCGCTACGTCCGCGAGGTAACGGGCAAGGATGCCTTTGAACAGGCCGCCGTCGCCGTCGCCAGTCTGCCAATCGATGACGCCCGTGTACGTTGCCATGCCCGTGGCTACCGCTTGGACCAAGCCGCGGATGCGGGTGGTGTAGTCCATCATGTCTGCGGCGAGTTCGGCCTCGTGGACAGAGTCGATGTCCTCCACGGAGCGCAGGCCGGTCTTCTCCCGCAGCGCCAGCACGATTTCCAAGCAGGCACCGAGCACCACGCCTTGGCAATAGGGGTGGATGTTGCGGACGATTTCCTGCCCATCCATGCGCATGCGGATGCCGTCCATGACGAAGCCATCGTCATCGATGAGGTGGTCATAGATCCAGTCCACGATGTGGCGAGCTTCCTCGACCCGGCCCATGCGGGCCAGCATGATGGCCCCCGGCCCGTTGGAGGGGACGTTGAGGAAGGTCTCACCCTCACGCCACGGCAGCACACCCACCTGGGTATCGATGCCATCGCGGATGTTGTGCTGCAGGCTGCCCAGCTTCTTGTGAGGGCGCATCTTCTTTAGTTCGCCAGCGCGGGCGATGGCCAGGGCCATCCAGGCCTTGTCGTCGTAGTAACGGTTCTTTGTCAGTGGCTGGAGATTGCGCACGTGGACGCCGCGGATGGTGTTGGCGATGAGTGTGCGGCGCGCCTTGGTGTTCTTGCGCAGGGCGGCGTCGACAAGACAGTCCAGGTAGTGCGCCTGCCACCAATAATGCCAATGCACAAAGAGAGATTCTTTGGTGGTGGGTGGCCAACTCACCACGGCAAGGTTGGTTCGGGGCAAGCCCCACACGGCTTGCGCGTGGCGCTCATTGATGGCTGTTTCCGCAAGGTCGGCGCGGTGGGACCATTTCTCTAACACTTTTGTCTCATCATTCTCACAATGTGAATTCGTTACCTAGATGTAAACACAGTGCGCGGGATCTCACCAAGCTTTTGATAAATCCGCATGCTGCCGAATCCATGCATGCATGGCAATGCCCGCGGCCACCCCCGCGTTGATGGACCGAGTAGACCCAAATTGCGCGATGGAGCACGTCATCACTGCTGCATCTTGGGCCTCTGGGCTAACCCCCGGGCCCTCCTGCCCGAAGAGGAGCAGGCAGCGCTCGGGCAGCTCCGCGGTTTCTAGGGGGACACACCCGGGGGTGTTATCAATGGCCACGACGGTCAGGTCGTGGTCCGCCGCCCAGGCCATCAGTTCGCTCACATCCGCGTGATGCATGAGGTGCTGGTACCTGTCGGTGACCATGGCGCCGCGCCGGTTCCAGCGGCGTCGGCCAACGATGTGGACGGTGTCGACGGCAAAGGCGTTGGCGGTGCGCACCACGGTGCCGATGTTGGCATCGTTCTCGAAGTTCTCGATGGCGATGTGCAGGGCATGTCGGCGCGTGTCGATATCCTCCCGGATCGCCTCGCGCGTCCAGTAGCGGTAGGCGTCGACGACATTGCGGCGGTCCCCCTCCGCGAGAAGCTCGGGATCGTATTTCTCCGCTTCGGGGCCTTCGGGCAGCGGGCCTTCCCAGGGGCCGACGCCGTGGCGGCCCTCATTCCATTCGGTGGGACCTTTAGCCTCCGCCTCTTCCTCGGGCTTAGGCAAGGTCGAGGTCCTCCAGGCCCAGCAGGTAACGGTATTCCAAGCCCTCGGCGGCGATGGCTGCTCCGGCGTCGGTGTTGCGATCCACCACAGTGGCCACGCCGACGACCTCGGCACCTGCCTTGCGCAGAGCCTTCACGGCGGTCAGTGGGGAGTTACCGGTCGTGGTGGTGTCCTCGACAACGAGCACCTTCTGCCCCTCGACGTTGAAGCCCTCGATCTGGCGCTGCATACCGTGCTTCTTGGCTTCTTTGCGGACGACGAAGGCGTCGATGTCGCGGCCATCGGCGTGCATGATGGACAGCGCAACCGGGTCCGCTCCCATGGTCAGGCCACCAGCGGCGGCATAGTCCCAGTCGGCGGTGAGCTCACGCAGCAGCGAGCCGATCAGGCGTGAGGCCTCATGCTGCAGGGTGGCGCGGCGCAGGTCCACGTAGTAGTCGGCCTCCTTGCCGGAGGACAACGTGACCTTGCCGTGGACGACGGCCAGCTCCTTCACCAGTTCTGCTAGACGTTGCTTCTTCTGCTGATCCAGGCTCATCGCTCGCTCCTTAAAGTCTGTGGCTTTCTAGCCTTCAAAATCCGCCCTGTAGTTTACCCTCTTCCGCGCGGGCGGCCGCCACATCCAGGGTTGCTGGCACATCGAGGGTTGTTGGGAGTTGCTGTTAGTCGAAGATGGACGAGCCGCCGTCGAAGCGGCGCGGCAGGCGGGCCTGATTGTTTTCGTGGGTGGGGCGTTCGTGGCCATCGGCAATCGCATCCACTTCATCCGCACCCAGGCTGGAGTGGTCAATGGTGCCGCGCGCCTCGCTGCTGCTGCGGCTCGGCATGACAACCGGTTCGGTGGGGCGCTGGATGGTGGGCGCGTCGAGAGAATCATCGCGGTCCGGGACTGCAGTAGGCCCGGTAGGTTCGGGCTGCGGGGGCTGCGGGATGTCGCGGCTCGGGTCGAGTTCATCGACGCGCAGGACCTGCGTTGCCTCAGAGCGCGGCGGAAGGACACGGGCGGCATCAGCCAGCAGGGCTAGCGGTTCCAGCAACTCTTCCCACTCCGCGCTGCGGGCGTGCTTGGTGGTTTGGGCAAGCACCCACTCCCCTTCCATCCACACGGCGGTCACGGCGGCGGGTAGGCGGTGTAGCGCCGCACTGACGCGGGGATCGATAAGACGCTGGCCCACGCCGGCATCGGAGGCGAAGACTTCAAACCCTTCCTCCTCACGCACGTATACGAGATCCTCAGAAGGGTTGTCCACGGTCTCCCCTGCCCGGCGGAAATCCACCACGATGTCGGAGGCCGCGCCGGTGCGCATGGCCATGACCGGGATCGTGCCCATATCGAAAAGGAGGGTCTCGTGGCTGCGGAAGTTTCCGGCCACAATGTCCCGGGGCTCCTGGCCACGGGCGGCCGCGCCGCGGCTCCACTCATCGGCCAGGTAAGAATCATGCTTGGCGTACTCCCAGCCGCGCTGCTGGCCAAAGGCCTTGCGCTCGCGGCGGGCGCTGCCCGGCACGAAGTACTTGGCGCGCTCTGCACGCTCCGCGAAGCTGCGCGCCGCAGCCTGCGGTTCGGTGAGTTCGTTCGGCTCTGCGGTGAGTTCCTCGGGTTCTTCAGGCTCCTCGGGCTCGTTGGGCTCAGCAACGGGTTCGTCGAAAGGTTCGACGTTGTGCTCGGCAACGGGTTCCGGCTCTGCGGTGAGCTCGGGCTCCGGGGTGGAGGCAACCGGCTTGGCGTCGACTGCCGCGTTGTCAGCCGTATCGGCAGCGGCGTTGTCAGCGGGGTCGCCGGCGGAGAGAGCGGTGCGCTGGCGCTGGTCCAGCCAGAGCACGATGAGACCAGCCACGAGCGCGACGGCGGCTAGGGATAAGAGTACGAAAGGCATCACTGATCGACTCTAATCGCCCGGCGCGCCCGATCCGCGCTGACGCGCTGGTCACGCACAGGTTTGGGCGCACACCTGGGTAGCGGGTGCGGGTGCTAGACGTGCTCGCGGTCGCCGCGCTCCACCGGGTTCTTCGGGTTGGCTGACCACTGCGACCAGCCACCCACGAAGTGGCGCAGGCCGGTAAAGCCCACGTACTCCAGCACGGCGATGGTGAGCGCGGAGTGGTTGCCGGAGCCGGAGTAGATGATGGCGCCGTCCACGTTCTCCTTGGTCACGCCGTGGTCGTCGAGGATCTCCAGGATCTCCTCCTTGGACTTCCACACGGTGATGTCTTTCGTGTGGAAGAGGCGCTCCGGAAGATTAACCGCGCCCGGGATGTGGCCGGCCTTCAAGTCGAGGTTCTCGCGGCGGCCGGCGAAGCGGTTGCGCGTGCGAACGTCGAGAAGCAGGCCCTCGTGTTCCTTGACCTCATCGATGGTGACCGTGGGCATCGACCCCGTCGTCACTTCAAAGTCCGAGGGCATGCCCAAGTTGCCGGGGCCGGTGAGGGTGGGCAGCGACTGGGCGCGCCAGTTGGACAGGCCACCGTCGAGGATGCGGACGTTGCGGATGCCGGCCCAGCGCAGTGTCCACCACGCACGGCCGGCGAAGAGGCCGCGGCCTTCGTCGTAAACAACGACCTCGCTGTCTTCATCTAGGCCCCAATGATCGATCCACTCTTGAATCTTCTCGCGCTTTGGGAGGGGGTTGCGCCCGGCCTTGGAGCCCGGCAGGCCCACGAAGGCTGACGCGGCGTCCGCGTACTGGGCGGTTGGAATGTGAAGGGAGGAAAACTGATTGAAGGCCTCGCCTTCCCCTGGTGCCCAGAGGGAGGCAAGGATGGTTGTCTTGTCACCGCGGTAAATCTTCTCACTTAGCTCGTGAGGGGAGACCAAAATGCTCATGCCCCAGATCATAGGGGCATGAGCGGGTGCTGGCGACCGTTGAGCGCCATTGGCGCTCAACGATTGAAGCGGTTTAGTCGGTGCGGGCAGCTAGCTCGAGGTGCTCGCCACCGTCGGCCACGTCGACGTGCACGGTATCGCCGTCCACGATGTCACCGGCCAGCAACTTCTTGGCCAGCTGGTCACCGATGGCCTGCTGGATCAGGCGGCGCAACGGGCGGGCACCATAGGCCGGGTCATAACCACGCTCGGCCAACCACAGCTTGGCGGCGTCGGAGACCTGCAGCGTCAGGCGACGGCCGGACAGGCGCTCGGCCAAGCCCTTGAGCTGGATGTCCACGATGCCGGAGAGCAGATCCGAGGTGAGCGGCTCAAACATCACGACGTCATCAAGGCGGTTGATGAACTCCGGCTTGAAGCTGCGCTTGACGGCCTCCATGACCTCTTCCTTGGTGCCGCCGGCACCCAGGTTCGAGGTCAGGATGATGACCGTGTTGCGGAAGTCCACGGTGCGGCCCTGCCCATCGGTCAGGCGGCCCTCATCGAGCACCTGGAGCAGCACGTCGAAGACATCCGGGTGGGCCTTCTCAACTTCGTCGAAAAGCACCAGCGTGTAGGGGCGGCGGCGCACTGCCTCCGTGAGCTGGCCGCCGGCATCGTAGCCCACGTATCCCGGAGGGGCACCGACAAGGCGGGCGACGGAGTGCTTCTCACCGAACTCGGACATGTCGATGCGTACCATGGCGGATTCATCGTCAAAGAGGAAGTCCGCCAGAGCCTTCGCCAGCTCCGTCTTACCCACGCCAGTGGGGCCCAGGAAGAGGAAGGAACCGGTCGGGCGGTTCGGGTCAGCCACACCGGCGCGGGCGCGGCGCACGGCGTCGGAAACCGCGGTGACGGCTTCCTTCTGGCCCACCACGCGCTGTCCCAGCACGGCTTCCATGTTGAGCAGCTTCTCGGTCTCTCCCTGCAGCATCTTGCCGGCCGGGATGCCGGTCCAGGCGGAGACGACCTCCGCGATGGTGTCCGGGGTGACTTCCTCGCTGAGCATGGTGTTGTGCTGCTGCGCGGCCTTCTCCTCGGCGGCGGCCAGGTCCTTCTCCAGCGGCGGGATCTTGCCGTAGTTGATCTCGGAGGCCAGGGCTAGGTCACCATCGCGCTCCGCAATCTCTGCCTGACGGCGCAGATCCTCCAGCTGTTCCTTGATGGTCTGCACGTCATCGATGGCCTTCTTCTCATTGGCCCAGCGGGCCTTGAGCTCACCGAGCTTTTCGCGCTCATCAGCCAGCTCCTGCTGGAGGGCGGTCAGACGGTCCTTCGAGGCCGCGTCCGATTCCTTCTTCAGGGCCAGCTCCTCAATCTCGAGGCGGCGCACGACGCGCTCCAGCTCATCAATCTCCTGCGGGGAGGAGTCAATCTCCATGCGCAGGCGGGAGCCAGCCTCATCGACTAGGTCGATGGCCTTATCCGGCAGGAAGCGGTTGGTGATGTAGCGGTGCGAGAGCTCCGCAGCAGAGACCAAGGCCGAGTCCTGGATGCGCACGCCGTGGTGCACCTCGTAGCGCTCCTTGAGGCCACGGAGGATACCGATGGTGTCCTCCACGGAAGGCTCGGCGGCGTAGACCTGCTGGAAGCGGCGCTCCAGGGCGGCGTCCTTTTCGATGTACTTGCGGTACTCGTCGAGGGTGGTAGCACCGACCAAGCGGAGCTCGCCGCGGGCCAGCATCGGCTTAATCATGTTGCCAGCATCCATCGAGCCTTCGCCCGTAGCGCCAGCGCCGACGATGGTGTGCAGCTCATCGATGAAGGTGATGATCTGCCCGTCGGAAGCCTTAATTTCATCGAGGACGGCCTTGAGGCGCTCCTCGAACTCGCCGCGGTACTTCGCGCCGGCGACCATGGAGCCAAGGTCCAGGCTCAGCAACGTCTTGCCCTTGAGGGATTCCGGTACGTCACCGGCCACGATGCGGCGGGCCAGGCCCTCCACGATGGCGGTCTTACCTACGCCGGGCTCACCGATGAGCACCGGGTTATTCTTCGTGCGGCGGCTAAGAACCTGGACCACGCGGCGGATCTCCTGATCGCGGCCAATCACCGGGTCAATCTTGCCCTCGCGGGCGCGGGCGGTGAGGTCCGTGGCGTACTTCTCCAGGGCCTGGAACTGTTCCTCGGGGTTCTCCGAGGTCACCTTGGCCGCACCGCGCACCGAGGGGAAAGCGCCCTTGAGTGCGTCATAGGTAGCGCCGCGGGAGGTCAACAGTTCAGCAGCATCAGACTTGGAGCCTGCAATAGCTGCGAGCAGAACCTCGGTGGAAACGAACTCATCGCCGAGCTCACCGGCCAGCTCCTGGGCGCGGGTGAGGACGTTGAGGGCGTCGCGGTTGAAGTTCGGGTTCGCCATGTTGGCGCCCTCGGCCTTGGGGAGGGCGTCGATAAGCTGGCGCGCCTCCTTGCGAACCGTCTCCGGGTCCACACCGGTGGCCTTGAGCACCGGGGCGGCAATGCCGTCCTTCTGCTCGAGGATGGCTGCTAAGAGGTGTGCCGGGCGGATGTCCGGGTTACCGTTGGCGGAGGCCGTCTGCAGCGCTTGCTGCAGGGCCTCCTGAGTTTTAGTGGTGGGGTTAAAAGAACTCATTGTTGTGTTTCTCCGTTTCTACTATTTATCCAAACCTCCCTGCGGCTACAGCAGGGAAGGAAGCTTCACTGTCTATAACGCTACAGAACTTGAGTCTGTTCCACTCAACTAGAACTTTTTTAGGATCTTTCACCCCCGCCGGGTTGAGCATGGTCCGCTCAAGTCTACGGTGCGCGTCTTTTTGCCCGACTGAGGCCAGGGGCGGGTAAGCAACGCCACTCTTGGCGCTGTTCTTGGCGCTGCTGCTTGGTGGGGTTCGGCGGTGGGGTGGGATTGGTCCGCACTACATTGGCAATAAGGGAAGTCAGGGGGTCCCTGCACAAGGCATGTCGATGACGACACGCAGACGTTGCGCCGCGAGGCTTTCTGCGCGGCGCGGATTGCAAGGGATTGCCCGCGGTGCCAGTGGGCAGGGCTAGGGGTTAGCTACCGCCGCTTCCTGGGGAAGGCCGTACTTAAACGATGCTAAGACGACGGCCGCCACGGAGTAGTAGAGCGACCACTTCTCGTCGAGGTCGATGTTGCGGAATTCACCTACCGAGGCCAGGTGACACATGCCGTCGGCACCGGCCCACAGGATGAAGTTCTTGATGTAGACCAGACGGTCCTCCGGCTCGTGGCCGGCTTCCCGCAGGGCCTCACGGGCAAAACGCATCAGCAGCGCGAAGGATTCGCTCATCTGGGTCTGCTCCTCGCCGTCCTCACTCAGCGGGACAACGGAGCCAGACGCTGCACCGATGCAGGCGCTGTAGCGCTCTGGATGCTCCACCGCGTAATGAAAATAGGCCACCGCTACGCACAGGAGCTTATCGACGGCCGAGGCCCCCTCCTGCTGCCGTTCCAAGAGGTAGAGGATGCCGTCCACGAGTTCACGGTCGGTCTCCTGCTCGACGGTTTCACGTAGAACGAAGTCATTGTCCGCCAGAGAGGCGACGAAAACATCAGAAACACCGAAGTACTCGGCGACGTTCTCGATGGTCACCGACTGCATGCCAACCCACGCCGCCAGCTGGATGGCGCGCTCCACGACGGCCGCGCGGGCCTGCTCCGCGGGAAGCTCTGTCAGATCCTCGATGGCGGTAATGTCCAGGGAAAGGTCCCGGTCCGGCGTGAAGCCACTCAGCAGTGCGCGGTACTCCTGCATCGGGTGGCGCAGATCAGGAAGCTCCAACGTCTCGGCCGTCATAAAAAGGGTTCCAATGAGCGCCTTGCACACCTCGCGCAGGTTAAAGCGCCGCACCACCAAATGCTGGTGCCGCAGCACGCCAAGGACGCTCAAGTGGGCCATGCCGTGGACGGTGGCCCAGCTGGCAACGCTCAACTTTGCCAAGGTCTGGGGGCACACGTCCGGCCCGACCTCAAGCTGTGCATCGTCCGCGATGAGCGCGATGTTGTCATAGATCAGATCCAGCGCGCGGTTGCCCGATCTGTTTCCCTGCAAGAGGGACTGCCACTCATCCTCAAAGACGCAGCCCTTCTGCTCACACAGGTAGCGAAAAAGCTCCGGTTCACGCTCGGCGTACTCGTAATAGGCCTCCGTGAAGGTGGTCAGCTTGGTGAACAGATCAGCGTAGCCAGGAGCGGCGTCGAGCGTCTCCTCCAAAAACTTGACCTTGCGCTCGGAGGCATAGTCCGGGATGGCGGCAACGATCTGCTCACGATCCGAGAATTCCGCGCGAACCTCGGCGGGAGTAACCTCCGCGAGCCTCGCCACCGACTCCACGGTAATTGCCTCATCACCCTGCGCGGCGCCAATGTGAAGAGCAGACTCGAGGATGACCTCACGAGGTGAGTCTTCATAAAGAAAATGCATATGGATTCCTAAGCCTGCGCACACTGAGGGAAAGAAAAAGAGAGGCTGCGAGAGCGCCACGCTGACAGCTTCCTGAATTTTAGCCTTTTTCTTCTCACAAGAGCAATGCAAGCTGAGATTCATTTCGCACTACTACTCAGGACTTGCTTAAAACGAGAAAACCCTCAAGCCATAAGGCTGAGGGTTTTCACGTGCTAGCAGGTCAGCGTCTACTTCGATGAACCGACGTGCCCGATGCCTTCCTTGAAGATGGTGCCGCGCGGCGGCATCATGCCGCTGAACTTGAAGACGAGGTAAATAACCACCGCGATACCCAGGGAGATCCAGCCGAAGCCGGCGGTAAAGCCGTACATCACCGACAGCGGCGCGATGATGGTCCAGGAGATCTCGAAGGGGCCGAAGCCAATGTAGGCCATGCCATACTCCGACAGTGTGCCGGACTTGAGCTTCGGGTCCACGATCTTGAGAATCGCAATACCGGTGGCCACGGTCGCCGTCGCCCAGCCCCAGCCGAAGATGCCGCGCTCAATCCAGCGCTCGCCGAAGAACTCGGCGGGGAACCACATGAGGAAGAATGCACAGTAAATGGTGCCCAAGACGAAGAGCAGGAGAAGAGCCTGCCAGTAGGCGGCCACAGCGGCCGGCACAATGGCGGCCACGCCGAAGGCAATGAGGTAGTCGGTTGCCGCACCGGACACCGAGCTCACCGTGTCCTTATCCAGGTAATCCTTGGCGCCCACCATGTTCATCACTGCACGGAAGAGCAGGCCCACGACCATGGACATAGCGAACAGCGGGATGGAGACGTTCTCCCACACGGAGGCGATCCCTTTGTTAATGCCATAGGCGGTCATCACGGTCAGGGCGATGAATCCCACGTGGAGGGTGATGGGCTCGATGGCGGAGGGGTTCGTCGTAGCGCGGCCCAGCGAGGGGCGATCCTCCAGGCGCGAGATGTAACCACGGCGCAGCTCCTCTGGGAGTTCCTTCGGAACGTGGGATACCTTACCCTTGCGGATACCCCAGTTTCCGGCGACGATACCGCCGATGATGGCGGCTAGCGTGCCCACGGTCGCGGAGGTAAAGCCTAGGGAGGCTGCGGCATCTGCACCCACGCCTTCCAGGGCACTGCCAACAGCCGCCGCGGTACCGAAGCCACCCGTGAAGCCAACGGGCAGCATCATGCCGAACCAGTCCGGGGTGTCGAAGGCCGGCTTGAACAGGAGAAGACCCAAAACAATGAACAGGCCCCACTGGCCGGTGAACATCATGGTGGAGTAGCCCCACATATTGCGGGCACCCTTGCCCATGTTGCCGCCCATCTCCATAGAGTAGGCCATGGAGGCGAAGACTACGGCGATGAGCAGCGAGGTGTAATCACCAAGATTGTCGGAGAAACCGATCCAGCCCAAGACATTAGGGCCTAAGAGCAGGCCGAGTAGACCTGCCGTGATGGGGGCAGGCAAGAGCAAATCCTGAAACACGAACTTGATCTGGTGGCGCAGAACGTTGCCGATAACCATGAGCAAAGAAATCCAGCCCACGTCTGTCATGATTGTGAACGCAGAGAATTCTTCCATGCGAAAACTTCCTTCCATGCCGCCCACGGCGGCGTCCTTGAGACGAGACTCACCCTCTTTCGGGAAATGATCCGTTGATTACACTACAACTCCCTTCCCGCTTTTCCACCCCTGGCATATAACCCTAGGGTGATGTAGCTCTACCCCCAGGGGCTAGGATGGGCGGGCATGAGGGAACTGGGTGAGCACCTACGCAACCATGCTGAAGACTATCGCGATGCAGTACACAGGCACTTTTTCGCCACCGTGGCCGAGTCCCGCCAAGTCTTTGCCCTGTCGATGAAGGACACGCACCCCTCCATGGCCCCGGCGCTGGCGTGGGTGCTGGAGAATGTGGAGGGCGATGAGGTACAGGGGGACGTCGCTCAGCGCCTGGCACGCATGGGCCGTGATCATCGCCGCCACGGTTTCCCGCCTGAGGTCTATCCGAAATTCGAGGCATCGCTTGTTCACGGGCTGGGGGTTCTGGGGCTCACCCCGTACCAGCACGACGTCGCCACGCGCACCATTTCCCAGGTGTGCTCCATCATGCGCACCGCCGCACAGGAGGCGGACTCGGATGGTGTTCCCCCTGCCCACAGCGCCCAGGTGGTGGCTGTTGACAAGCCGAACCGGCGCACCGCGGTGGTCCGGTTGGAATCGGGCGTGGCGCTGGATTACCGCGCAGGGCAGCACGTTCCGGTGACGTCTCAGCTCACGCCCGGCACTTGGCGTCCACTGACCCCGGCGGCACCCCCGGAGGGTTCGGGGCAGCTGACGTTCCACCTCGCGCTGGCCGGTGAGGCCTCCTCCATGCTGGCCAAAGCGCAGCCGGGCGATTGGTGGACGCTGGGCGCGCCCGCCGGTGAGCCGCCGCGGCTGGATGACACGACGACATTGATTTCCTTCGGTACCGGCTGGGCGGGCGCGCGGGCGCTGCTTCTCGACGGCCTAGCGAACGGCCTTCCCTCCGGCCTCCAGGTCTATGCCGTAGCACCTTCGCCAGGTGAGCACTATGACACAGAATTTCAGGCTAACCTGCAGGCCTTGGTTCCGAAGCTGAAGCTGCGCCACATCGTCCGGGATGGCCAGGACCCGTGGCTGCTCGGCGCGCAGCCAGCTGCCGCAGGCTTCGATCCCGTAGCGGCCAAGGAGCCGATGGGACCGGTACTCGCGGAGGGAACCGACCGCCGCTTCGTGCTCATCGGCCCCGCCGACCGCGTTGAGCTAGCCCAAGCGGCCCTGCTATCGGGCGGCGTTGCGGAGGAGGCGATTACCACGGATAGTTGGCAGCGTGGCCACGAGTGGGCGGCCTCCGCCGCGGAGCTCGACGGCTGGGGCGATGACTGGGAGGCCTGGGCGGCGTGGAAGAAGTCCCAGTGGGCCTAAGCGCTAAGAGCGCTTAGGCGTGCAATCGGAGCCTAGGCGTGCAAACAGAGATTAAGCGTCCAAGACGGGGAGGGACTGGCGGACCTTTGCCACGGTGTCTGGGTCTACCTCACCGTAGAGGGTTTCTTGCTCATAGCCGGCTTCAGCAAGACGCGTGCCGTCCGGTGCCACGAGAACAGAGTGCCCGATACCAGTCGGCCCAGAGGCCTGGCCCGCCTTGGCCTCGCCGCCGGGGCGAGCCTGGCCAGCCGCCAGGATGTAGGTCGTGGAATCGAGCGCCCGCGCTGCGCTGAGCAGGCGCCACTGTTCCAGCTTGCCCGGTCCATCCGCCCAGCTGGTGGGCACGACGATGAGCTGGGCGCCCTGGCGGGCGAGTTCCTTGAACTGCTCGGGGAAGCGGATGTCATAACAGGTGGCCACGCCCACAGTGAGGCTCCCGGCCTCGAAGGTAACGAGTGATTCACCCGGCCGGACGGTATCGGATTCCTTGTATTTGAAGGCATCGTAGGTGTGGATTTTCTCGTAACCGCTGAGGACTCCGGGCCCGGCGATGAGCGCGACGTTGGCCACGCGGTTGATGGTTTTCTCACCGCGCTCGACGGTGTCCGCCGGGGCGAACATTCCCAGGACCACGTACACGCCGAGTTCTTCCGCTAGGGCGCGCACCGCGGTGGCGGTGGGTCCATCGAGCCCCTCCGCGTTCGTATCGAGGCGCCCGGAGTCGAAGCTTTGGGTGGTAGCTTCCGGCAGGACGATGAGCTGCGCGCCGCTATCCGCGGCTTCCCGGATCTTGTCGAGTGCTACGGCGAGGTTTTTTTCAACGTCCCCGGTGCTGGTCAATTGAACTGCTGCTACCTTCATGCGGCCCACGGTAGACGAGCCTGGACTAGTTATCCACAGATTTCGCGGATTCGGCACTACCCTCCTTTACGGCGGGTGGGCTGCTGACGCAGTCTCGATGCCATGAACCATCTCGCTATTGACCGCGGTGCCCGCCAGCAGATCCGCTCCCTCCTCGACCATTCCTCCCCCACCGCGTTGCCCTCGGTGCGGAAGCCTCCCCGGACCGCACGTGCCTTGGAGATCCTCGGCGCGCGGTGGGAGGAGTCACGAAGGCTCAGCGAGGGTGCGCGGCGAGCCCAGTTGGAGGAGCTTGACCGCTTCGTGGGTGCAGCCCAGGGTGTCGATGCGGAGCTTTCCTCTTTCTTGGGAGACACCCAATGAGCGCAGCAGCGGCATTGCGCGCGGAGGCTTACCGTTTGGAGGATTATGCCGCTGAGCTTGCCCGCTATATCGATGCGTCACACCATCATTGGGTAGCGCTAGCGATTTCTGGGGCGGCCGCGGACGCAGCGCGCGGCACCCTCCACAGCGCCACCGATGCCCTGCTGGGTCCGGCGCAGCAGATGCGCGTGGCAGCACACATCGTGAGTCTTTATGCGCCGTTGATGGAGCGGATCGAGTATCTGCGCGTTCGAGCCCTTCGGCTCGCTGCGGTTCCCGCTCTTGCGGAGCCCGCCAGCGCGGTGCTGGGGCACCTCGACACGCTGGCCGATGCCCTCGACTGGGCCTGCGCCCGCCAGCTGAGTGCCTTGTGCACCCCGGAGCTGGGTGAGCCGCCGACCCGCCTGGAGGATTTCAGCGAGCTATCCCTGGCGGAATTGCATGAGGTCCAGCTGACCATGGCCAGCGAGGAGGTCCGCTCCCTGGTTGCAGCTAATCCGGACCTCACCGTGCTGGAGGCCAGCCCCGGGCGACTGGTGGTGCTCGTCGACCCAGAGAGTATCGGCACGCACGCGGCCCAAGTCAGCACGTTTGTGGGCGGGGTCGGCTCCTCCGAGCCTGGTAGCTGGCCCACCGCAGTGGAGCGCGCCCGCGCCATCGCCCACGCCACGCACGGGCCTGCTGTGGCGTGGATTGGCTATGCTGCCCCCTCCTCGCTGTCCCGCGCGGCACACGAGGAGCCGGCGCGCCGCGGCGCTGCCGAACTCATTCGCTTCCAGCGCGCCCTGCGGCAACGCTTCCCTGGTGCCCAGCACATGTTAATCGGCTACTCCTATGGTTCCGTGGTGGCGGGCAAGGCTGCGCAGCACGACTATGTTGCGGATGACGTCGTACTCGTCGGCAGCCCGGGTGCCTCCGTGGCTAACGCCGCGCACTTGCATGGCCGGGTCTGGAGCGCACGCAACGCCGAGGATCCGATCGCCGCCACCACCGGACCGCGCGGCGGCATTCACGGCCCGGATCCTTCCTCCCCTGCCTTCGGCGCCAACGCAGTGCCGGGCGCGAGTGGGCTACCGGGCGATCATGGCTCCTATTGGAAAGACCCCGCATTCCTGCGGGGTCTGGGTGTCATCGCCCAACGCTACTAGTAGGCAGCCAATTGGAATTGCTGCCTTTTAGAAGAGGCCGGCATGCTCCTCAGAGTAGGACACCAGCATATTCTTCGTCTCCTGGTAGTGGGACAGCATCATGAGGTGGTTCTCGCGGCCGATGCCGGACTCCTTGTAACCACCGAACGCACTGTGAGCGGGGTATACGTGGTAGTGGTTGACCCACACGCGGCCGGCCTGGATTTCGCGGCCGGCGCGGTAGCAAGTGTTCTGGTGGCGCGACCACACACCGGCGCCGAGGCCGAAGTTGGTGTCGTTGGCAATCTGGATGGCTTCCTCGAAGTCCTTGAACGTGGCCACGGAGAGCACCGGTCCAAAGATTTCCTCGCGGAAAATGCGCATGTCATTGGTGCCGCGGAAGACGGTCGGCTCGATGTAGTAGCCGTTCTCTAAGCCTTCCACCTTGTTCACGTGACCACCAACGAGCGTTTCCGCACCCTCCTTCGGGCCCACCTCAAGGTATTCGGCGATCTTGTCCATCTGCTCCTGGGAAGCCTGCGCGCCCATCATGGTTTCGGTATCGAGCGGGTGGCCAATCTTGATCTTCTTTACGCGCTCTACCGCCAATTCCAGGAATTTGTCCGCGATGTCTTCATGGATCAATGCACGGGACGGGCAGGTGCAGACCTCGCCCTGGTTGAGCGCAAACATGACGAAGCCTTCGACGCACTTCTCCAGGTAGGCATCGTCCTTGTCCATGATGTCCGCAAAGAAGATGGACGGTGACTTGCCACCGAGCTCCAGGGTGACCGGAATGACCTTGTCCGCAGCGGCCTTGTTAATGATTTTGCCCACCGGGGTGGAGCCGGTGAAGGCAATCTTGGCGATGCGGTCCGAGGTGGACAACGCCACGCCTGCTTCCTCACCTACACCGTTGACGATGTTGAGCACGCCCTTCGGCAGAAGGTCCTCAATGATCTCAATGAGCAGCAGGATGGAGGCCGGGGTCTGCTCGGCGGGCTTCATCACGATGGTGTTGCCCGCAGCCAGCGCCGGCGCGATCTTCCACGCTGCCATGAGCAGCGGGAAGTTCCACGGGATAATCTGGCCCACAACGCCCAGCGGCTCGTGGAAGTGGTAAGCCACAGTGTCCTGGTCAATCTGCGACAGGCGGCCCTCCTGCGCGCGGATGGCGCCGGCGAAGTAGCGGAAGTGGTCGACCGCCAGCGGGATGTCGGCGGCGAGGGTCTCGCGCACGGCCTTGCCGTTCTCCCAGGTCTCCGCGACGGCGATCTTTTCCAAGTTCTCCTCGATGCGGTCGGCGATGCGGTGCAGCAGAAGCGCGCGCTCTGCCGGGGTGGTCTTGCCGAAGGTCTCAAAGGCCTTCTCCGCGGCATCGATGGCCAAGTTGATATCGGCTTCCTTGCCGCGGGCCACCTGGCAGAAAACCTCACCGGTCACCGGGGTGATGTTGTCCATGTACTCGCCGTCGACCGGCGGTACCCACTCGCCGCCGATGTAGTTGTCATAGCGCTCGCGGAAGTTGACGATGGCGTCTGCGGTTCCGGGGTTAGCGTACAAAGTCATGGTCATCGCACCTTTCTCGTTGTCTTAAGGGTTTCCGTTGCGCCTTCACCAGTGGTTCTCGAACACATTCTCCAAGAAATGTGACAGGCCGCACAACGTTGGGTGCGAGTGTAGCGCTATTTTTCAACAAACTCACGTTTTCTACAAGGAAAGCTTTTTCTTCTGGACGGTTGCCGCCAGAAAAAGTGCCCGAGTTGCCAAAGATCATGCCCACAATTGCTCTGGACCGTGGATCTTTGGCAACTCGGGCACTTATTAAGTGGAGAGCGCGGAGCCTCAGGCCGACTGGCTCAAAACGAAAAGAACCCCCTCCCTGAAGGAGGGGGAAGTGCCTAGCTGTCGCGGCGGCGGTTGCGCCGCGGCGTCCACATCACCACGGAGGTAGAACGTGGTACGTGGACCAGCTCGCCGCGCGATGGACGTGCTTGGCTGCGCAGGCGGTCGACCTCCGCCTGCAGCTCATCGCGCTCGGCCGCGAGGCGGTCCCGCTCCGCGGTCAGTTCGATGATGGATTTGATGCCGGCCAGATTCACGCCATCATCTTGCGAGAGCGTCTGAATCTTGCGCAAGAGCTCGATGTCGCTCTCGGAATAGCGGCGCCCACCCCCGGAGGTGCGGGCTGGGGAGACCAGCCCCATCCGGTCATAGGTGCGCAATGTTTGAGCGTGCATGCCGGAAAGTTCCGCGGCAACAGAGATGACGTACATCGCCTTGGGCTGGGCCGCATCGGTTCGATTTGTGTCGTCCTTGCTCATCTCACACCTCCTTCTAGCGCGTCACCGTGTTGCCGGCCCAGCCGGCACGCGGATCGAAGCCGGAGTCCTTCTCCGCCTGTGCGTAGCTGCGCAGCGCCGAGGAGGCCGCAGCATCCAGCGTGGAAGGCACGGTGACCTGCACGGTCACCATGAGATCGCCGGCCTTGCCGCCACGTTTGGCCACGCCGCGACCCTTGACGCGCAGCGTGCGCCCGTCGGGCGTTCCCGCCGGTACCTTGACGCGCACGGGCGAATCGAGGGTCGGCACCGTGATGGTGTCACCCAAGGCCAGCTCCGCAAAGGAGACGGGGACGGTGACGTGTAGGTCATCGCCTTCCCGGGTGAAAACCTTGTCGGGCTTCACCGTAACCGCCACGAAGAGATCGCCGGACGGGGTGCCGTTCGGCCCCGCTTCGCCCTGGCCAGCCAGGCGCACCTTTTGGCCATCGATAACTCCGGCAGGGATACGCACCGTAATCGAGCGGGTGCGGTGTACCGTTCCGGTGCCAGAGCAATCCGCGCACGGATCCTCCGCGCGCTGGCCAGTGCCCCCACAGTCGGTACACGGCGCCGAGAAACCGAAAGAGCCGCGCTGTTCCGAGGTGAACCCGGTGCCATCACACGTCGAGCACGTCGACAGCTTGCCGGTCTTGGACCCGGAACCGTGGCACGTGGTGCAGGGGGCTTCGCCGCTCAGCTGCAGCGGGATGGTGGTCCCCTTGGCCGCCTCGCGGAAGTCGAGGGTTATGTGCGTTTCGACGTCGGCCCCCCGCGACGGCCGAGCTGTGTGGCCAGCACCACCGCCGCGGTTGAAAACGCCACCGAAGATATCCCCAAGACCGCCGCCTTGAGACGCTCCTCGAGCGGATCCTCCGAAGATGTCCGAGAGGTCGAAGTCTTGCGCACCCGGTCCACCCATGTGCGTGGATCGAAACCCGCCGGGAAACCCGGCGCCTCCTCTCCGCCCAAAGCCGCCGCCGCGCATCATGGCCTTGAACTCGTCATAGTCCTTGCGGGTAGCTTTATCAGACAGCACATCATAGGCTTCGGCCACCTGCTTGAATTTCTCCGCCGCCGCGGGGTTATCCGGGTTGGCGTCGGGGTGGTTCTGGCGGGCCAGCTTGCGGTACGCGTGCTTAATTTCTTCAGCGGTAGCGGATGAGGAGACCCCCAGATCCGCGTAATAATCCTTGTCTGCCCATTCTGGCTTAGCGTTCACTGGGCATCTCCTCCTTTCAGGAGAATCGATAAACGGTTGGGTCTTAAGATTTTTGCTAAGTAAAAATGCTAACTAAGTAGTGAAAAGAACAGTGGCGCCAAGGAACACTGAGCCCTGACGCCACCTGCGATACCTATTCTGCGTTATCCGGGGTATCCGGACTGTCAGCGGCATCGGCTGACTCGGCGGGGTCGGCGATAATCACCATGGCGGTGCGCACGACGCGCTCGCCCACCGTGTAGCCGCGGCGCAGAACCGTGCCGATGACCTGCTCGTCACCGGTGGACAGGTCCTGAACCGCCTCGTGCACCTCGGGGTCGAAGGCATCGCCCTCGGCACCGAACGAGGTCAGCTGGTTGCTGGTCAGCACGCCCGTGAGCTTGTCCGCGATGGCCTTGAGCGGGCCCTCGTTGAGGTCACCGTGCTGGCGTGCGAGCTCCAGGTCATCAAGGATAGGCAGGAAGTCTGCCAGGACCTTGGCCTTGGTGGTCTCGATCACGGCCTGGCGGTCGCGCTCAGTGCGGCGGCGGTAGTTGGTGTACTCCGCGTTGAGGCGCTGCAGGTCCTCGGTGCGCTCAGCCAGCTGAGCCTCCAGGGAATCCTCTGCAACGGTGTCCTCACCAGCGGCCGCTTCTTCGGTGATGTCGCGGGCGGCATCCTCAACCGCGGCCTCTGCCTCAGCGGTGTTCGCGGTGGCAGCATCAGCCTGCGCCTCAGCAGTGTTCGTCGTGGCGTCATCCACGACACCGTCGGCAGAAGCAGCCTCGGCGGCGGCAGCCTCCGCAGCCTCAGCGGAGGTTGCCTCAGGGTCGGTGTTGGCCGGGTTGCCCGGGTCCTGAGGGGAGGTCATGGTTTACTTCTCCTTGTTCTCGTCGTCCTCGTCGACAACCTCGGCGTCGACGACGTTCGGGTCACCAGCGGTCTCACCAGCAGCGGCGCCCTCGGCACCTGCCTCAGCAGCCTGTGCCTCGTACAGGACCTTGCCCAGCTCCTGAGACTCGGTGCCAAGCTTCTCGACGGCCGACTTAATCGCCTCAATGTCATCACCCTTGAGGGCTTCGTCGACGGCGTCGGCAGCCTCGGTCACGCGGGTCTTGAGATCCTCCGGCAGCTTGTCGGCGTTCTCATCCATGAACTTGCGGGTCTGGTAGGAGGTGGATTCCGCCTGGTTGCGGGTCTCCTGCTCCTCGCGGCGCTTCTTGTCCTCCTCGGCGTGAGCCTCGGCATCCTTGACCATGCGGTCGATCTCCTCCTGGGACAGGCCGGAACCATCCTGAATCTTGATGGTGTTCTCCTTGCCGGTGGCCTTGTCCTTAGCAGAGACGGAGACGATGCCGTTGGCGTCGATGTCGAAGGTGACCTCAATCTGCGGTACGCCGCGCGGTGCCGGGGCGATGCCGCCGAGCTCGAAGGAGCCGAGCAGCTTGTTGGCGGAAGCCATCTCACGCTCGCCCTGGTAGACCTGAATCTGCACGGAAGGCTGGTTGTCATCAGCCGTGGTGAAGGTCTCGGACTTCTTGGTCGGGATGGTGGTGTTGCGCTCGATGAGCTTGGTCATCACGCCACCCTTGGTCTCGATGCCGAGGGAGAGCGGGGTGACGTCGAGAAGCAGCACGTCCTTGACCTCACCGCGCAGCACGCCAGCCTGCAGAGCAGCGCCGACTGCCACGACCTCGTCCGGGTTAACGCCCTTGTTCGGGTCCTTGCCGGTCATTTCCTTCACCAGGTCGGACACAGCCGGCATACGGGTGGAGCCACCGACGAGAACCACGTGGTCAACCTGGGACAGGGACAGGCCAGCATCCTTGATGACCTGGTTGAACGGCTCCTTGGTGCGGTCCAGCAGGTCCTGGGTGATCTTCTGGAACTCGGTGCGGGACAGGGTCTCATCCAGGAAGAGCGGGTTCTTCTCCGCGTCCACCGTGATGTACGGCAGGTTGATGTTGGCGGACTGGGAGGAGGACAGCTCAATCTTGGCCTTCTCCGCAGCCTCACGCAGGCGCTGGACGGCGCGCTTATCCTTGGTCAGGTCAACGCCCTGGGAAGCCTTGAACTTATCCACGAGCCAGTCGACGATGCGCTGGTCCCAGTCGTCACCACCGAGCTGGTTGTCACCAGCGGTAGCCATAACCTCAACCACGCCGTCACCGATCTCCAGCAGGGAGACGTCGAAGGTACCGCCACCCAGGTCGAAGACCAGGATGGTCTGCTCCTGCTCGCCCTTCTCCAGGCCGTAGGCCAGTGCAGCGGCGGTCGGCTCGTTAACAATGCGCAGGACGTTGAGGCCTGCGATCTGGCCGGCCTCCTTGGTGGCCTGGCGCTGGGAGTCCTCGAAGTAAGCAGGGACGGTAATAACGGCGTCGGTAACGTCCTCACCCAGGTAAGCCTCGGCGTCGCGCTTCAGCTTCATGAGCGTGCGGGCCGAAATCTCCTGCGGGGTGTACTTCTTGTCATCAATGTCGATGGTCCAGTCAGTACCAATGTGGCGCTTAACGGAACGGATGGTGCGGTCAACGTTGGTAACCGCCTGGTTCTTAGCGGACTGGCCGACGAGGATTTCGCCGTTCTTAGCGAAAGCCACGACGGACGGGGTGGTGCGGGAACCCTCCGAGTTAGCGATAACGGTGGCCTCGCCACCTTCCAGTACGGATACGACCGAGTTGGTGGTACCGAGGTCAATTCCTACTGCGCGTCCCATAATCTTTTCTCCTTGCTTGTTGGGGTTTGTTCTTAAGTTGATAGTGCGCGACTCAACTTCCGCCGCGTTCAGGGTTGAACTCTAACAGAAGCGGCACCCATTGTCATCCAAACCTGAGCGCCGGTCACTCAACCTACACAACGGCGCCGCCACCAAAGTTGTTCCCACCTGACTCAACTTTGTTTTTTACTTCTCCATTTTCCCAGCTCAACAGCCTCGCATCTAGCACAAATGTAATGCAACTCACAGCTCTCAGGAAACGGGGCTAGCCAACCGTGACATAGCCGCCCCCACGCTGGATTGAGTGATAAGGATTTCATATACTGTCCGCACATTCGACGTGACACATCCCGCCGCCTTGTGCCGCCACGTCTCGGTACCCATTGAGAAAAGGGACACAGATTCGATGATTTCCCCTGTGCTGCGCACCCGCCGCGCTGGCGACCGGCCGCCGGTCCACCTGGCTTAGCCCTTCAGCCCTACCCATCACTACTGATCACACAAGGAATCTCAATGACTAACGATGCTCATACCCCCGTGCCCGAATCCGCCGACATCGACGCCGCGCTGATCGACGCCGCCGCGGCCCAAGCCCACTCCTGGCTCGCCTCCACCGCCGATGAGCAGGACCCGGCCACAGAACAACTCGCCGACTTATTGCGCAACCCGGACGGAGTGGCCTTCACCATGGACTTCGTCGACCGCGTCATGCGGCCGGAAGATGACAAGGTGGCAGCCCACGCGCTGAAGTCCGTCACCACCACCTACGATGCTTCCTTCCTCGGCCTCATCAACGGATCGCTGGTGGGCCTGGGTGGTTTCTTCGGACCGATCCTGCCGAACCTGGTCATGCCGCTCGCTCGTATGCGTATGCGCCAGATGGTGGGACACCTGGTCCTCGATGCCGAGAGCGATGCCCTGAACAAGACCCTGGACAAGGCCGCCGAGTCCGGCGAGCAGCTCAACCTCAACCTCCTCGGTGAGGCAGTGCTGGGCGACGACGAGGCGCGCTCCCGCGCCGAGCGCACCCTTAAGCTCATCCAGAACCCGCGCGTGACCTACGTGTCCGTCAAGGCTTCCTCCATGGTGGCCCAGCTCAACCCCTGGGATATCGAGGGTTCCTTGGTCCGTCTCAAGGAGCGCCTGCGCCCGCTGTATGAGGCCGCCGCGCGCCGCCCCGACAAGGTCTTCATCAACCTGGACATGGAGGAGTACCACGACCTCCACCTCACGGTGCGCCTGTTTACCGAGCTGCTCAGCGAACCGGAGTTCATCAACCTCGAGGCAGGCATCGTCCTGCAGGCCTACCTGCCGGATACCTTCGACGCCTTGGTGCACCTGGCCGAATTCGCCAAGCAGCGCGTGGCCGAGGGCGGCTCCCGCATCAAGATTCGCATCGTCAAGGGCGCGAACCTCTCCATGGAGCACGTCCAGGGAGAAATCCACGGCTGGCCCTCCGCGCCGTACTCCACCAAGGATGAGGTGGATGCCAACTACTACCGCCTGCTCGACTACATTCTGCGCCCCGAGTTCGCCGACTGCGTGCGCATCGGCGTGGCCACCCACAACCTCTACACCGCGGCGTTTGCCTACAAGCTGGGCACCAAGCGCGGCGTGATGCGCATGATGGATTCCGAGATGCTCCAAGGCATGTCCCCGGCCCAGCAGACCGCGGTCCGCGAGGCCTTCGAGGGCCGCCAGATCCTCTACACCCCAGTGGTTCACATGGAGGACTTCGACGTCGCGGTCTCCTACCTGGTGCGCCGCTTGGAGGAGAACTCCGCTCCGCAGAACTTCCTCTACGCCCTCTTCGCCCCGGAGGAGCAGGCGCTGAAGGACCAGGAGGGGGTCTTCCGCGAGGCCGTCGCGCAGCGCTGGGATACCTTCGCCGGCCCGCGCCGCACCCAGAACCGCCTGGAGGAGGCCGAGCAGGCAGCCGGCCGCCAGGCACCGCGCACCGGGCGCTTCGCCAACGAGCCGGACACCGACCCAGCCCTGGAGGCTAACCGCGAGTGGGCGCTTAAGGCCCTGGCTACCGACCCGGGCGAGCACGGGGTGGACGAGGTGACGGACACTGGGGTCGTCGACAAGCACGTGGCCCGCGCCGCCGAGCTCGGCGCCGAGTGGGGCTCCCGTCCTGCCGAGGACCGCGCCCGCGCGCTCGAGGCCGTGGCCGATGTGCTGGCCAACCGCCGCGGCGAGTTCATCTCCGTGGCCGCCTACGAGGCCAATAAGACTGTCACGCAGACCGACCCGGAAATCTCCGAGGCCATCGACTTCTGCACCTACTACGCGCAGTCCGCGCGCCTGCTGGAGAACTACGCCGCCGAGTTCACGCCCTACCGCGTGACCGTGGTGACCCCGCCGTGGAACTTCCCGGTGGCCATCCCCACCGGCGGCATCGCGGCCGCCCTGGCTGCGGGTTCCGCCGTCATCATTAAGCCTGCGCCGCAGGTCGTGCACTGTGCGAAGCTCGTCGTGGACGCCTTCCGCGCCGGCCTCGAGGCACAGGGCCTCGACCCGGATCTGGTCCAGCTCGTCTTCACCGACGAGGGTGATGCCGGCCGCGCTCTGGTCTCCCACGCCGACGTCGACGCCGTCATCCTCACGGGCGCTTCCGATACCGGCAAGCTCTTCCGCTCCTGGAAGCCGGAGCTCAACATCATGGCGGAGACCTCCGGCAAGAACGCGCTCATCATCACCCCGTCCGCGGACCCGGACCTGGCCATTCAGGACCTGTACCTCTCTGCCTTCGGCCACTCCGGCCAGAAATGCTCGGCCTCCTCCCTGGTTATCTTTGTGGGCGCGGCCGGCGAGTCGCAGCGCCTGCGCTCCCAGCTTGTCGACGCCGTCGAGACCCTCATCACCGGCCCCGGCTACGACATCACGACGACGATGAATGGCCTGGCCGAAGCCCCAGGTGAGAAGCTGCTGCGCGGCCTGACCCAGCTGGAGCCGGGTGAAAAGTGGCTGGTGAAGCCGAAGAAGCTCAACGAGGAAGGCACCCTGTGGTCGCCGGGTATTCGCGATAACGTGCGTCCCGGCTCCTGGTTCCACGTCAACGAGTGCTTCGGCCCGGTGCTGGGCATCATGCACGCGGAGACTCTGGAGGAGGCCATCGAATGGCAGAACTCCACCGGCTACGGCCTCACCGGCGGCATCCACACGCTGGATAACGATGAGATCGATTACTGGCTCGAGCGCGTCGAGGTGGGCAACGCCTACGTCAACCGCGGTATTACCGGCGCGATTGTGCAGCGCCAGTCCTTCGGCGGCTGGAAGCAGTCCGTCATGGGCCCGGGTGCCAAGGCCGGCGGCCCGAACTATGTCGCGCAGTTCGGCACCTGGTCCGAGGGCCCGCTGCGCCCCTTCGACGTGGATATCTCGCAGCCGGTGGCGGCCCAGCTGCGCGCCTTCGGTGACCTCGATCTTTCAGAGGAGGACACCGCCTGGCTGTGGCGCGCAGCAGAGCTCGACGAGCTGGCCTGGCAGCAGGAGTTCGGCCGCAAGCACGACCGCTCCGGCCTGGTCTGCGAGGCCAACGTCTTCCGCTACCGCCCGGTGCTGACCCCGCTGCAGGTGCGCATCGCCTCGGACGCCGCGCTTCGCGACGTCTCCCGCCTCGCCCTCGCCGCCACCCGCACCGACTCCCCGGTGCGCTTCAGCGCCGCCCCGGAGAAGGCTGCGGAGCTGCGTGGACTGGGCTTTAAGGTCGACGCCGTGGAAGCAGAAACCTTCGCCCGTGAGGTCGCTCGCCTGGAGTCGGGCCGCGTGCGCGTCGTTGGTTCCGTGGAGCCGGGCCTCTTTGAGGCAGCGGTGGAATCCAACTCCGTGGTCTTGGACCAGCCGGTGTTGGCCGATGGCCGCCGCGAGCTTCTACCCTTCCTCCTGGAGCAGGCAGTCTCGGTGACGATGCACCGCTTCGGCATCATCCGCCAGGTAAGCAGCATCCGCGCATAACTCGTTTCCTGCGCTCATATGAGAAGATGTAGCGCATGAGAAACAACAATGGTGACGGTGCCCGCCCGGGCACCGACCCCCAGCCCTCCACGGCCTCTGACGCGGCGGCTTCTGAAGCCGCAGAACAGTCCGCTGCTGCGAAGCCCATCAGCGAAGAAGCCGCCCTCCCTGTCTCGAAAACCGATGACAAGTCCCGCGTTCTCGGGCGCGACGCCATCTCCCTGGCCAAGGTGTGCTTGATCTTCATCATCGTGGTGGCGGGCGTCGGCCTAGCCGGCTACCTGCTGAAGTTCATCTGGGTAGGCCTGCTGCCGGTCATCCTGGCCATCCTGGTGTGCACGGTGCTCTTCCCCGTGACCAACTGGTTGCGCGCGCACAAATTCCCCCGCGCGCTGGCCGCGATCACCACGCTGCTGGGCTTTTTGGCCATCATCGGCGGAGTGTTCGCGGCGATGGCCCCGGTGGTGTCCTCCCAGGGTGCGTCCCTGGTCAGCCAAGCTGAGGGCGGCTTGAACAAGCTCGTCGATATGGCCAAGGACCTGCCCATTGAGATTGATGCGGCGAAGGTGCAGGAAGTGCTTGATGACGCCATGGCTTTCCTCAAGGGCCAAGCTTCCAACATCGCCACCGGGGTGATTTCCGGTGTATCGATGGCCAGCTCCATCGCCATGGCGCTCGCCATCATGCTCTTCGTCGCCTTCTTCATTCTCAAGGACGGCGACAAGTTCCTCCCGTGGCTGCGCACCTACTCCGGCTACTCCGCGGGCTGGCACGCCACTGAGCTGCTGACTCGCGTGTGGAATACGCTGTCCGGCTTCATTCAGGCACAAGCAGCCGTCGCGGCTGTCGACGGCCTCCTCATCGGCCTCGGCCTCTGGGTCCTCCAGGTTCCGCTGGCTCTCGTCATCGGCGTGGTGACCTTCTTCGCCAGCTTCATCCCAGTCATCGGTGCGGTCACTGCGGGTGCTTTGGCCGTCATCATCGCGCTGGTTTCAGATGGCCTCACCAAGGCCCTCTTGGCACTTGCCCTCATCATCATTGTCCAGCAGGTGGAGGGCAACGTGCTCCAGCCGATGCTGCAGTCCAAGGCCATGGGACTGCACGCAGCAATGGTGCTGCTCTCCGTGACCGTGGGTTCCGCCCTGGCGGGCATCATCGGCGCCTTCCTGGCCGTCCCGGTGGCGGCCACCATTGCCGTGGTTTTCCGCTATCACCAGGAGATGGCCAGCCTGCGCGCCGGCGAAATCGAAGCCAAGAACATCAAGATTTCTACGTCAGAGGGCCACGACACCGTCATGGAGCTCTACGAGAAGCTGGAAGCCAGCAGCGCCCGCTAGCCAAAGCTGCAGCGCAGCTTTCATGGCTCTCCCTGGCCGTATAACTGCCCTATCTGCCAAAACCAGTGCTCCCGCTTCAATGGCGGGGCATAACTTTGTCAGCTAGGGCAGTTTCCGTGTCGAGGGCCTAGTCTGCGGTTACCGTGCCGAAAGCGACGGCCAGCTCCTCCGCGGCGCGATCGAGCACCGAGGCCCAAGAGCCATAGGATTCCTCATTCGCGGTATCCGATACCTGCTTGAGCAACGTGCACGGCACACCAAACTTTCGGCACACCGCGGCGATGGCGTAGCCCTCCATATCGCACAGCGCGGAATCTTGGGCAAGGCGCGTGCGGGTAGGGGTGTCCGAGATGAAGGAATCGCCCGTCGCCAGAGTCTCAGTGGGCAGCTTTCCGGAGGTCTCTAACTCAATGACCTCGGGGAGGAGATAACGAGAGACGTCGCTGAGCACCTCCAAGTGGAAATCGTGCTTGCGAACGTGCGAGATCTCGAAGACGCCAGCAAGATCGTCGCGAAGCGCGCCAGCAGTGCCGATATTGATGACGCGCTCCGGCAGCTGCTGCGCTGAGGCCAAAACCGCCGTCAGCTCGATGGCGGCGGGCACCGTGCCAATACCTGTGATGAGCAGCGGCGCTCCTTCCGGCACATGCGTGGCTTCAGCGTCCACGGCGGCGACGAACAAGGTACGACCAGAAAGATTCTCCATGCCTGCGAGACTACCCGCTGGCCCGAGGAATGCTCTCCACATCTCTGTTCTGAGCGTTGCGGCCACTTGTAGGGTCTGGAACCACACCGAGACCTCAGAAAGGAGAACACCATGTTCACCCCACGAGTATTCGCCGCAACCGCACTGCTGTGCTTCCCCCTTATCGCCTGCAGCAGCCCCGAAGAAGCCCAAGCCAGCCCCGTAGTCTGCGAGGCAGGAAACCCCCAGACGGCTTTCAACGACAACATCGCCCAGGTTCCGCAGTGGAATGGCCACGACTGGGCTCTGGTTGATTCCTCCCACTTCGATCCATGCGCGGAGTTGAGCTGGCAGACCATTTCCATCGAGGGCGCAACTGCCTCCTCGCCGCACCACATCATGCTCTTCCACTACGGCGAGTACATCGGCACCGCCACCGCCGAGCCCTATGGCTTCTTCCCCAGCGTGGAGCGGGTCAATGGCAACGAGATTTCCGTAACCTATCACTGGCCACAAGAGGGCGATGCCAATGCCGCGCCGACGGGAGAGACACACGCCGGCTTCCGTTGGGACGAGGCCCAGCACAAAGTCATCATGAGCGGCGATGTTCCGCCGATGGGCTAGATAAGATAGAGCTAGTCGTGCGCCCTATATGAGGCGCACACACTAGGAAAGGAACATCATGCTCAGGTCCGCCTTCATCGGCGCTGCCCTTATTTGCCTCCCGCTGGCCGCCTGTTCCCAGGACAACGCGGCGCAGGATTCTGCGGACTCGCCGATGTTCAATTCCGTGCAGAGCAGCGCAACGGATAGCACTCCGGATAACGCAGAGGGCGCCGAGGGCCCCGCTGCATCGTCGCCGGCCGCGGTTGCCTCGCCGACGTTGCCCGCCGAGTCCCCTACAGACGATGCGGAATCCTGCCAGGATATCGACGCCCACGCGGCCTATGAATCAGGCATTGGCACGGTTCCACCGTGGAATGACAACAACTGGACGCTGGTGGATTTCTCGCAGTTCGATCCCTGCGCGGAGCTGAGCTGGCAGACCATCAGCATCGAGCGCGGAACGTCCTCCTCGCCGTACCACATCATGCTCTTCCACAAGGGCGAGTACCTGGGCACCGCCACCGCCGAGCCCTATGGTTTCTTCCCCACCGTCGAGCAGGTCAGCGGCAACGAAATCGCCGTGACCTACCACTGGCCGCGCGAGGGCGAATCCAATGCGGGGCACACCGGCGAAACGCATGCCGGCTTCCGTTGGGACGACGGCCAGCAGAAGGTCATCATGTCTGGCGACGTCCCGCCGACAAGCTAGCGCGGCGGTTCGCCACCGTTAGCGCAGGCGCTGGCCCACGAAGCCAGCGGCCAGCGTGTTGCCGCTCGACTGATCGATGAGCAGGAAATTACCCACCGCGCCGCGGGCGGCGTAGTCCTCCACGGGAAGCTCAGCCTGCGTTTGGATGGTGATGAAAGCGATGTCATTGAGTGCTGCGGATTCCGGGGCCTCAACATCGGCCACGCCGTCTAGGTCGAGGATGCGGTCCACCGATGCCACGCGCGCCTTGACCAATGCTGTGCCATAGCGCAG
The DNA here is from genome assembly GCF_001808895.1 of Corynebacterium sp. HMSC070E08. Taxonomy (NCBI): domain Bacteria; kingdom Bacillati; phylum Actinomycetota; class Actinomycetes; order Mycobacteriales; family Corynebacteriaceae; genus Corynebacterium; species Corynebacterium sp. HMSC070E08. The sequence continues at coordinate 44,590 of NZ_KV794741.1, read as the reverse complement.
CTTCACCATCTGTCCTGCGCGCAGCTCTTTTTCCGTCAAGACCACCGCGGTGGCGGCGAACTCGCGCACCTCCTCCGGGCGCTGCGTCCCGGCGATGAGGTCACCGCGGGCCAAGTCGATTTCGTCGGCCAGCCGCAGCACCACGGAGTCGCCGGCGCGCGCCGCCTCATCGGATCCAAGCGGGCCATCGGTGGTATCAATCGCGATGACGGTCGAGGTGCGCCCGCCCGGCAGGGTCACCTCATCCCCCACCGCCACGTGCCCGGCCTTCACGCGCCCGGCATAGCCGCGGTAGTCAGTGGCGTGCTCACGGATGACGTATTGGATGGGGAAACGCAAGTCCAGGTCATCGGCGCGGCCGGTCGCCACGGGGACGGTCTCCAGCGTGTCCAGGACCGTCGGGCCCTCATACCAGTCCATGTTGGTGGAGCGTTCCACCACGTTATCGCCCTTGAGCGCAGAAATCGGGATGGCCACCGAATCAGTGATGCCCAGGCGCGCCGCAATGTCGTTGAACTCCGCCTCAATCGCGCGGAAGGTCGCCTCGTCGTAATCCACCAGGTCGATCTTGTTCACGCCCAGAATCACGTGGCACACGCCCAAAAGCGCGGCAACGTTGAGGTGGCGGCGGGTTTGCTCGACGACGCCATTGCGGGCGTCGACAAGCAGCACCACCACCTGGGACGTGGACATGCCGGTGACCGTGTTGCGCGTGTACTGCACGTGGCCCGGGGTATCGGCGAGGATGAAGGTGCGCTTATCAGTAGCGAAGTAACGGTAGGCCACGTCGATGGTGATGCCCTGCTCGCGCTCGGCGCGGAGGCCGTCGACAAGCAGCGACAGGTCCATGCCGTCGAAGCCGCGGTCGGCAGAAGAACGCTCCATGGATTCCACCTGGTCCGCGAGCACGGACTTGGTGTCATAAAGCAGGCGGCCCACAAAGGTGGACTTGCCGTCATCGACGGAACCGGCGGTGCACAGGCGCAGGGTATCGCGCTGCTTGAGCGCGCCGACATTCGGTGCGAGGGTAGTCGTCATCAGAAGTAGCCTTCCTTCTTGCGGTCCTCCATGGCGGACTCGGACAATTTGTCATCGGCGCGGGTGGCACCGCGCTCGGACAGGGTGGAAATGGAGATTTCCGCGAGCACCTCATCAGGCGAGGCGGCGGTGGATTCCACGGCACCGGTGCAGGACATATCGCCCACGGTGCGGTAGCGCACGGTGCGAGTCTCCAGCGGCTCATCCTCGCGCGGGCCGCCCCATTCGCCCGGGGTCAGCCACATGCCGTTGCGGTTAAATACCTCGCGCTGGTGCGAATAGTAGATGGAGGGAAGCTGCAGGTTGCGCGCGCCGATGTATTCCCAAATATCGGACTCAGTCCAGTTAGAAATGGGGAAGACGCGAACGTTTTCGCCGGCCATTTTGCCGCCGTTGTAGAGGTCCCACAGCTCGGGGCGCTGGCGGCGCGGGTCCCAGCCACCGAAGGAATCGCGGATGGAGAAGATGCGCTCCTTGGCGCGGGCGCGTTCCTCGTCGCGGCGCGCGCCACCCAGGACGGCGTCATAACCGCGCTCAGCGATGGTCTCCACCAGCGGCACGGACTGCAGCGGGTTGCGGGTGCCATCGGGGCGCTCTTGGAGGTCGCCGCGGTCGATCCAATCCTGGACGTGGGCGACGTGCAGGCGCGCGCCGGTCTCGGCGACGAGCTGATCGCGGAAGTCGATGACCTCCGGGAAGTTGTGGCCGGTATCGACGTGGATCAGCTCGAAGGGAACGGTAGCGGGCGCAAAGGCGCGGCGGGCGAGCTCGAAGACGACGACGGAGTCCTTGCCGCCGGAAAAGAGCAGGCCTACCTTGTCGAATTGCCCGGCGACTTCGCGCAGGATGTGGAGGGATTCGTTCTCTAAGTCTTTAAGGTGTGGTGAAAGAGTCATTATTCGTGCAACCCGCATTCTGTCTTGCCGTCAGCGAAAACGCGCCCGGAGCGCGCATCCTCGCCCTCGCCTACCGGGAAGGTCAACGGCGCGCAGCCGATGGAGCGGTAGCCCTGCAGGGTGAGGGGGTGGATGATGAGATCGTGTTCCTTGATATAAGCGTCGGTGTCGTCGAGGTCCCAGGTAATAATCGGGGAAATCTTCAGCCGGCCGGTGCGGTCCAAGCTCAGCGCCGGCGCGGTGGCGCGGTGCTCGGAATCGGCGCGGCGCAGGCCGGTGACCCACCCGACGTACGGGTCCATCGCCATGTTGAGCGGTTCCACCTTGCGCATGCGGTTATACGCCGCCACATCGCGCGCATACAGGCGCGGGCCGTAAATCTTGTCCTGCTCCTCGGGGCTCAGAATCGGCAGGACCCGCACCAAGGGAAGGTCCGCATAGCGCTTGGCGACGTCCCCCGCCACCTGAAGCGTCTCCGGAAAGTGCCAGCCGGTGTCGATAAAGAGCAGGTCGGCGTCTAAGTGGGCGCGGTGCGCGAGCTCGGCGAGCACGGTGTTTTCCATGGACATCGTGACGGCGAGGCGGCCGGGTGCGTGCTCGGCGGCCCAGGCGGTAATCGTGTCGGCGGAGGCATCGTGGAGCTTATCGGCCCACTCGTCGACGAGTTCCTGGTTGCGCTGGGCCACGGCAGGTTCCAGCGGCGCGGTGTCGCGGGTGCCTTCGGGGCTAATGCTGGGGTCGCGGTAGTCGCCGCGGTCCAGCAGGTTGATCGGTTCGGTCATGACTCCTCACATTAAAGGGAGCTGGGCTTGCGTGCAGCCCCACAGAGGGGTGCGAGGGCTGTGAGCTTGGGTACTAGGAAGAATAAAAATTAGCCAGAATGAACCGAGCGGACTAGATTTACAGACTAGACAGTCTATTTTTCGAACCGAAGGGGTTCTCATGCAGCGTGTTGCCATCGTCGGGGACGGCCCCGCAGCACTCTCCACCGCCGAGCGGCTCATCAAAGCCGGGTTGTGCGTGGACCTCTACTGCGAGCGCCCCGCGCCGTTTGGTTTGCTGCGCCGTTTCGCCGGACTCTCCGGCGCGGAATCCGCCGCCTCGCCGTGCCCGAGGGGGACCACGCCGCGCCTGCGACTTATCGGCAACGTGCGCGTGGGCTTCGGCCCCGATGCGGATATAAGCCACGCGGACCTCAACCAACTCGCCGCCTCCGGCGACCGCCACCTAGTTTTGCTGGAGCTCATGGCCCGCGGCGTGGCCATCACCACGTGGGAGGGCCTGTGCCACCCCACCGACGACGTGGAAGATTGGGCCGCCGTCACTACCCGGGCCCAGCGCGCGCCGGTCTGCTTCTAGCGCGCGAGCGCGCGAGCGCGCGAGCTAGTCGCTCGCGCAGCCATAAGGGAAGCCTGCTGCCGATACCCACGCTAGACGCGCTCGCGTCTAGCGGGATAGACTTGCGCGGTCAATGCTCTCCAGCGGCCCGGCGCGGCCGCCAACACGCACGAAACGCTGGCACATGGAACTCGTTCGCATCCTTCTATCCCGCTCCAAGCCGTACACCGGCTACGTCATCGCGGTGCTGCTCCTCCAAGCGCTCTCCACCGCGGCTACGCTCTACCTGCCTTCGCTCAACGCGAAGATCATCGACAGAGGCGTGGCCCAAGTAGACATCGACTACATCTGGCGCACCGGCGGCATCATGCTCATCGTGGCCTTCGTCCAAGTCCTCGCCGCCATCGCCGCCATCTGGTTCGGCTCCCGCACCGCCATGGGCCTCGGCCGCGACCTGCGCTCCGACATCTTCCGCCGGGTCACCCGCTACTCCGCCGAGGACATGAACAACTTCGGCACCGCCACCCTCATCACCCGCGGCACTAACGACGTCCAACAAATCCAGATGGTCTACATGATGATGCTCAACTTCATGGTCACCGCGCCGATCATGTCCATCGGCGGCGTCATCATGGCCATCCGCGAAGACGCCGGGATGTCCTGGCTCGTCGCGGTTTCCGTCATCGTGCTGCTGGCCGCCATCTCCCTCATCATCGTCCGGCTCATGCCGCTCTTCCGCGCCTGGCAAGGCAAGCTCGACGTCATGAACGGCACCCTGCGCGAACAAATCGCCGGCATCCGCGTCGTCCGCGCCTTCACTCGCGAGGAGCACGAAGCCGAGCGCTTCCGCACCGCCAACCGCGACCTGACCAATCTCTCCCTCAAGGTCGGCCAGCTGTTCATCCTCATGTTCCCCATCATCACCGTCATTCTCAACGTGGCCACCGGCGCGGTCCTCTGGTTCGGCGGCCACCGCGTGGACGAAGGCCTCGTGGAGGTCGGCTCACTGACCGCTTTCCTGCAGTACCTGCTGCAGATCCTCGCCGCAGTCATGATGGGCACCTTCATGGCGATGATCCTCCCGCGCGCGGTCATCTGCGCGCGCCGCATCACCGACGTCCTCGAGCACGAGCCCTCCATCACCGAGCCGGACCAGCCCCGCACCCCGGAGCGCTCCGAGGGCGTCGTCGAATTCGACAACGTCTCCTTCCAATACGCCGGCGCCGAAGCGCCCGTGCTTCACGACGTCTCCTTCACCGCCACCCCCGGCACCACCACCGCGCTCATCGGCGCGACCGGTTCCGGCAAGACCACCGCACTCTCCCTCATCCCGCGCCTCTACCTCCCCACCGAGGGCCGAGTGCTTCTCGACGGCACCGATATCGCCGACATGGCGCGGAAGGACGTCGTCAAGCGTGTAGGCCTCGTGCCGCAGAAGCCCTACCTGTTTAGCGGCACCGTGGCCTCCAACCTGCGCCTGGGCGCACCGGAGGCTACCGACGAGGAGCTGTGGAACGCGCTGCGCGTGGCGCAAGCTGACTTTGTTGAGGACCTCGACATGCACATCGCGCAGGGCGGCACCAACGTCTCCGGCGGCCAGCGCCAACGCCTGTCCATCGCGCGCATGCTCGTCGCCCGCCCGTTGGTGTATCTCTTTGATGATTCCTTCTCCGCGCTCGACGTACTGACGGATGCCGCGGTGCGCTCCGGAATGCGCGAGTACACCGCGGAGGCGACGACCATCATCGTGGCGCAGCGCGTGAGCTCGATTGTGGATGCCGACCAGATTGTGGTCATGGACGCCGGGCGCGTCGTAGCCCGCGGCACGCACGGGGAGTTGCTCGAGTCCTCCGAGACGTACCGCGAAATTGTGGAATCCCAGAAGACCTCGGAGGTGGCATAAATGACTGAGCAGGATAACGCTACGTTGAGTGAAGACACCACTGCCGAGATCGAGGAGAAGACCGGCGAGAACGCCCCGCGCAAGGCCAAGAACTTCTGGCCCTCCGCCAAGCGCCTCTTTGGTCTGCTCGCGCCGTTTAAGGTGCAGCTGTTTGCGATTGCGGCGATGAACATCATCTGTGTGTTCCTCGCCGTGGCCGCGCCGAAGGTGATGGGCAAGGCCACCGACGTCATTTTCTCCGGCGTCATTTCCCGCCAGCTGCCCGCTGGGATGAGCAAGGAGCAGGCCATCGCGGCGCTGCGCGCGGGCGGGCAGGATAAATTCGCCGACATGGCTTCCGCCATGGACTTGAACCCTGGCTTCGGCATCGACTTCTCCACGTTGGGCACGATTATCGGCATCGTAATTGCGATGTACGTGGTGTCTTCGCTCTTCCAGTGGTGGCAGGGCTACTTGCTCAACTCCATGGTCATGAAGATCGTCTTCGACCTCCGCGAGAGCATCGAGGCCAAACTCAACGCACTGCCGCTGAACTACTTCGATACGCAGTCGCGCGGCGACCTCCTCTCGCGCACCACCAACGACGCCGACAACATCCAGTCCGCCTTGCAGCAGGCCATTTCGCAGCTGTTTTATAACCTGCTCATGGTCGTGGGCATCACGGTCATGATGTTCACCGTGTCCTGGCAGCTAGCGCTCGTGGCGCTGCTGGCGCTGCCGCTGACCGCAGTGGTGATTGCGGTCATTGGCTCGCGCGCGCAAAAGCAGTTCAAGGCGCAGTGGAAGGCCACCGGTGACCTCAACGGACAGGTCGAAGAAGCCTTTTCCGGCCACGATCTGGCGACTGTCTTCGGACGCATCGATTCCATGACGGAGGATTTTGATAAGCGCAACGAGGAGCTGTTCCGCTCCGCCTCGCTGGCTCAGTTCCTGGCGGGCATGATGATGCCGATCATGCAGTTCATCTCCTACCTGTCCTACGTGGTCATCGCGGTGCTGGGTGCGTTGAAGGTGGCCTCCGGCACGCTGACGTTGGGCGGCGCGCAGGCCTTCATCCAGTACTCGCGCGAGTTCAACCAGCCGCTGGGCCAGCTGGGCGGCATGATGCAGCAGGTGCAGTCGGGCGTGGCCTCGGCAGAGCGCGTCTTCGAATTCCTCGACGCCGAGGAAGAACCCGCCGAGGAATCCACCTCCCGCTTGGGTGGGCGCGCGAAGGGGCTCGTGGAGTTCGACGACGTCGACTTCTCCTATGACCCCGACAAGCCGCTCATCCAGGACCTCAACCTGCGCGTGGAGCCCGGCCAGACCGCGGCCATTGTCGGCCCCACGGGTGCTGGCAAGACCACGCTGGTCAACCTCATCATGCGCTTTTACGACATCGACTCGGGCACCATCCGCCTCGACGGCGTGGACACCGCGCAGATCTCGCGCCGCGAGCTGCGCTCCCAGGTGGGCATGGTACTGCAGGACGCCGTGGTCTTTGAGGGCACCATCATGGACAACATCCGCTACGGCCGCCTCGACGCCACCGACGAGGAGGTCATCGCCGCCGCGAAGGCCACCTACGTGGACCGCTTCGTCCACTCCCTCCCCGATGGCTATGACACCAAGATTGACCAGGATGGCGGCGCAATTTCCGCCGGCGAGCGCCAGCTCATCACCATCGCCCGCGCTTTCCTGGCGCAGCCGGCGCTGCTCATCCTCGACGAGGCCACCTCGTCAGTGGATACCCGCACCGAGGTGCTCGTTCAGCAGGCCATGAATGCGCTGCGCGCGGACCGCACGTCCTTCATCATCGCGCACCGCCTGTCCACGATTCGCGACGCCGACCTCATCATCGTCATGGAAGAAGGCCGCATCGTCGAACAAGGCACCCACGCCGAGCTTCTCGACGCCCAAGGCGCCTACTGGCGCCTCCACCAGTTCCGCGAGGACTAACGCTAGTCGACCGTCACGGACATTATCGGGGCCGAGAACGTGTCACCCGTGAGGTTTGCTAACTCGAGGGTGACGTCGGTGAGGGAGAGGTGTTCCATGAGGGCGTCGGGAAGCTCGGCGTCTGGGACAGGATTCGGCTGGGGTATACCGAGCTGGTCGAGGACGGCATGAATGTCACCGCCGGTGAGGTCTGCCGTGACGGGCACGGTGCGCGCGCCTTCGACGGTGGGCGTGGAGGTCAGGGACGTCGCCACGATGCGCGCGGGCTCCACCGTCGTTATGGCCCCGCCGGTGGTGAGCAGCCCATCGCCGGCGTTGCCCGGCAGCGTGATGGCAAGGTTGCGCACGGCAAGGCGCTCGCCGGTGAGCTCGATAACGCGCACCTCGCCGTCTCGGGCGGGCATCGTACCCAATGTGGCTTTCACGTTCCCCGTCAGAGTCACCTCGTCCGCTCGCACGGTGGAAAAATAAGGCTGCGCTGGGGCAACCTGCGCCCCGACTGGTCCCGCGCTGCTCACCAGGATCTGCGCGCTGAGCACGGCTACCCCGACCTTCACGCGCGCAGGGCGAACCACGCTCTGATGCCAACGCAAACGACGGAGCTTAGCCATCGCTAGGCTCCCAGGCCAAGGTCAGCGCGCCGCCGATGATGCCGAGTAGCGAACCGATGAGAAAGCCTCCCAAGTTGGAGGTGGGAAGCGCAATGACCGCCACGATGATGCCCAGTACCCCCAGGTACGTCGCAGTGGTGGGACGGAACCACGCGCCAAGGCCAAACATGACCAGCAACGCCCCGATAAGCAGGGTGGACACACCCGACACGGTAGAAATCATGACGAGCAGGTCCGAGATCTGCACCGTGAAGTAGGCCGGCATAGCGATGACGATGCCCGAAAGAATGAGCAGCAGCCCCGGAATAAACGGCCGCCCGGCGCGCCACGTCTTAAACCGCCCCCACGCCCCGCCTGTGGCTGCCGCGGGAGCTACAGCCTGGTCAACATCGAGAGAATCCGGCGCTTCTGCTCCATGCAGTGCTGCGTCGGAATCCCTAGCGTGATCAGCAGACATTGCCGCGGCCCCGCTCCACAGAGACGCCCACATTCTTTGCGGATAGCGTCTTCGCGCCGATGGAGGTGGCGCGCACGTCGTCGGCAGTCAGCGAAACCTGCTTGGCATAGAGGCCCCACGTCCCCGGGTCGGCCGACTGGGACAGCTGGCTGGCGTCGATGCCCACGTTCGCGTCCTGCATGACCAGCGAGCCCTCGATATTCGACGCACCAACGAGGAGACCAGTGGCCTCCACACTGTTATCGCCCTTCGCCTTGAGCGCGAGCGTGGACTCCCCCACCGCAGGCAGGTCAGTGGTGACATAAAGACACAAATCCGAGGCCACGGCGTGTTCCATCTTCAGCCGCGCGGTGGGAACATCCTCCTCGCCCTTCTTGTCGCTATCCACAAACAAGGAAAAGCCATCGCCTTCCAAGTGACGAATGTTGACGTTGAAGAACGTACCCGAGAGCGCCAGATTCGCCGTCAGACCGCCCTGCGCAACCGCAACTCCGGCCACTCCGAATGCTGCGAAGCCCGCAACGAGGCCCACCGCGGCCTTCGGAACATTGATTCTGCCCACAACGCCTCCTGAATTCTTAGCCCTCAAGATGATAGCTGAATGCTGACTCACTGATTTGGGGCCGGGGGATTTAAGGTAGGAGGCACGCACAGCAGCAATTAAAGGAGCGCGCATGTTCGGCTGGGTTGCCATCGCCGCATCGATCCCGGTGTGGCTGTACTTTTTCTACCGCCTCACGGCGCTGTTTCGGTTTATCCGCTCCGGCGGGCCCACGCAGCTGAACCGTACCGACCGGCCCCTGGCGCGCCTTGGTCGCGTGCTCATCGAAGTCTTCGGCCATACCCACTTCAAAGGCCGCCCGCTGGTCAACGCCGCGCACTGGCTCGTCATGGTGGGCTTCCTCTTTGGCGCCATCGTGTGGTTCGAGGCCTATATTCAAACCTTCGCGCCCGATAAGGGCTGGCCGTGGCTCAGCGACTGGCCGGTGTACCACTTCATCGAAGAGGTCCTCGCCATCGGCACCGTGCTCGGCATTTGCTTCCTCATCGGCGTGCGCCTGAAACTCGGCCACACCGATCGCGGCAGCCGCTTCTACAACTCGCAGGTCTTCCCGGCACGCCTGGTGGAGGCCATCGTCTTCCTCGAAGGCCTCGGCATGCTCGCCGTCAAGGCCGCCGCCATCGCCACGTACGGCGGTGGCTCCCCGTGGGCTGATTTCTTGACGATGCGTGTGGCGGGGGTGCTGCCGGCGTCGCCAAGCATGGTGCAATTCTTTGCCCTGGTGAAGCTGCTGACGGGCCTGGTGTTCATCGCGTGCATCGCCCACTATTTCCAGTGGGGCGTGATGTGGCACCGCTTCCTGGCGTTCTTCAACATCTTCTTCCAGCGCAACGCCGACGGCGAGAAGGCGCTGGGCGCTCTCCCCACGCCGGACTTGGAGGACCTCGAACCGGGAAGCTGGAAGATGCTTCTCGACGCCTCCTCCTGCACCGAATGCGGCCGCTGCCAGGACCTGTGCCCCGCATGGAACACCGAGAAGCCGCTGAGCCCGAAGAAGCTCATGATGGACCTGCGCCAGAGCGCGCTGGATAATTACAACCCGCATGAGGGGCTCAACGTGCTGGCGATGGCGGGCACGATTGATGATGACGTCCTGTGGTCCTGCACCAACTGCGGTGCTTGCGTTGACCAGTGCCCGGTGGATATCGAACACATCGACCACGTGGCGGACCTGCGTCGCTTCAAGGTGCTGGCGGAGTCCGACTTCCCGTCGGAGCTGACCGGGCTGTTTAAGAACATGGAGACGAAGGGCAACCCGTGGGGGCGCAACGCTTCGGAGCGCCGCGCGTGGATCGATGAGGCGCGTGCCGACGGCATTGAGGTGCCGATCATCGGCGAGGACGCCACTGATTTCTCGGACCTGGAGTACCTGTTCTGGGTCGGTTGCGCGGGTGCGTACGACGACAAGGGCCGCGCCACGACGCGCGCGGTGGTGGACATGCTGCACACTGCGGGCGTGAAGTTCGGTGTGCTGGCCACGGGCGAGACCTGTACCGGTGACCCGGCGCGCCGTGCTGGCAATGAGTTCCTGTTCCAGGTGATGGCGGAGCAGAATGTTGCCACGCTTAACGACGCCTTCGCCGGCGTCCCCAAAGGCCAGCGCAAAATCATCACGACGTGCCCGCACTGCTTCAACACGATCCGCAACGAGTATCCCGATTTCGACGGCCACTTTGATGTGCTGCACCACACGCAGCTGCTCAACCGTTTGGTGCGGGAGAAGCTGCTCGTGCCGGTGCCGCGTTCCCCGGAGAACCGCCGACCCGTCACGTATCACGACCCGTGCTTCCTGGGCCGCCACAACAAGGTCTTCGACCCGCCGCGTGAACTCGTCGAGGCGACCGGCGCAACGCTGGCGGAGATGGACCACAACCGCGACGAGGCCTTCTGCTGCGGTGCCGGTGGCGCGCGCATGTTCATGGAAGAAAACCAGGGCAAGCGAGTTAACGAGTTCCGCTCGGAGCAGGCCGTGGCGACCGGTGCCGAGCAGATTGCGACGGGCTGCCCGTTCTGCAATGTCATGCTGACGGGTGGTGTGAAGTCCATCGCGCCGCAGACACAGGTCAGCGATGTGGCGCTCATGCTTCGCGACGCCATTGCCCCCTCCGGCGACCTTCCCGCCCCGCGCGAGAAGGCCTTCCTCGACACTCCCCGCCGCCTGCCCGTGGAAGATTCCACCGCACCTTCCCCGGAAACACTCGCTGCGGAATCTGCCCCAACAAGCTCTCCGCAGGCCCCCACCGCTGCACCAAGTACGTCTGCGGCGCCGACACCTCCGACTGCCCCCAGCGCGCCCGCAGCTCCGTCTGCGCCGAGCGCACCGCAAGCACCTGCCGCGCCCAGCGCACCACAGGCAGTGCCAACGTCCCCTGCCGCGCCGAGCGCGCCAACGGCTCCATCCGCTGCACCGCAGGCACCATCAACGCCGACTGCCCCCAGCGCGCCGAACACGCCTGCAGCACCCTCGACTCCATCTGCGCCACAAGCGCCCTCTGCTCCCAGTGCACCACAGAGTCCATCTGCTCCAACAGCTCCCAGTCCACCGCAGGCCCCAGCTGCGCCACATGTCGCAGGAGCTCCAACCGCTCCTACAGCGCCGAGTGCTCCCAAAGCACCTACCGCACCGTCCGTGCCAGACGCACCCGCAGCTCCATCTGCACACACTCCGACACCGAACGCAGCCTCTGTACCGCAGGCACCAGCCGCACCCCAGGCGCCCGGTGCACCATCGTCGCCAAACGCTGCAGCTGTACCGACTGCACCGGCGGCACCCAAGGCTGCAACAACGCCAAGCGCTCCCGGTGCACCGGCGGCACCAGCGTCGAGCGTTCCCAGTGCCCCCGCTGCACCAAACGCACCGCAAGCACCCACGGATACTCCTTCGGTGCCGAAGGCACCGCCTGCACCAACAGCACCGAGTGCACCAAACGCGGGCGCCGTGCCGAAGGCTCCGGAGGCGCCAGGCGTGTCGGAAGAGGGGGCGTCGGAAAGCAAAGACTAGTGCGACGTCAACCACAGCAGCGCCGCGTGAGCTAGGCATGCCTGGTTTCGCACAGGTACGCTCTACTCCATGCAATCTGACGTGACCTACGTCCTCGCCTCGGGCGAAAATAATTACACCGACTCGCTGGTGTCCTTCGCATGGATTATGGCGGTGGCGCTGCTGGCGCCGTTGGTGTCCCATGCGCTTGGCAAGAAGATGCCGGCCGTGGCGCTGCTTATTTTCTTCGGCATGCTCATCGGCCCGTCGATGTTGGGCCTGGCCCACGAGGACCCCGGCATCGGGATGCTCAAGGAGCTTGGCGTTGGTGCGCTTTTCCTGCTTGCAGGTTTCGAAATTGACCTCGCCGCCCTGAAATCGAAGGAAGCCGCCACAGGGTTATCCACGTGGCTCCTCTGCGTGGTGGCGTGTGGCGTCGGCGCCTATTTCCTCATGGACGACATCCCCGGCGCCATCGTCATGGCCATCGCTTTGACCTCCACCGCCCTGGGCACCATCACGCCGATGCTCAAACAGGACAAGCTCCTGGGCACGCGAGTAGGCGATTCCGTGGTTATCCACGGCGCAATCGGTGAGGTCGCGCCCATTACCGCGATGGCACTCCTGCTGGGAACACGCTCCACGTGGACAACGATGCTGATTCTTCTCGCCTTCATCGGCATTGCCGTGGCCGTCGCCGTCATGCCCTTCGCCATTACTACCCTCATGCCGTGGTTCAAGGACGCTTTCATCTCCGGGGCGGGCTCCACCAATCAGACCATCATGCGCCTCATCATCCTGATGCTGGCCATCCTCATGGCGGTGACGGCGGTATTCGAACTCGACATTGTCCTAGGCGCCTTCGCGACGGGCATCATCCTCAACCGCATCATTCCCGATGAGTTCCATAAGGGCTTGGAGAACCGCCTCGACGTCGTTTTTTATTCCATGCTCATCCCCGTCTTCTTCGTGGTCTCTGGCATGGCGATTGACTGGAAAGTCATCGTGGACGAACCCCTCAAGGTCCTCGGCATTCCGCTGCTCATCTTGGTCACCCGCGGCCTGCCGGTGTTCCTGCGCGAGAACATCCACCAGACCGGCTCCGACGTCGAAACCACCCGCGAGCGCATCCAGGTGGCCCTTTACGCGGCGACCGGCCTGCCCATCATCGTGGCGGTGATGACGCTTGCGGTGGGTTCGGGCATCGTCGATAGTGAAATGGCCTCCATCTTCATCGCCGGCGGCGCACTCACCGTTGCAATCTTCCCGTTCCTCTCCAGCCTCGTGCGCGGAAAAGAGCCCGCCAAGGCGGAAGAATAGGGCTGCTAGAATATAGGGCGTGACTAATCCCTTCAGCATGCGGCTTTCCGACGCCGAACGGACCGACGCCGTCAACGACCTCGCCCAGGCCTTGGGTGAAGGCCGCCTGACCATGGATGAGTTTGAGGACCGCACCGACGCCGTCATGCGCGCCACTACCCGCCGCGAGCTGGCAGAAGTCTTCATGGATATCCCCACCAAGGCCAGCAGCGAGCTGAAGATTTACTCCCAGGGCGACGTCGCGCGCGCCTACCAGTCAACCCGGAAACCCCGCTTGGCCACCGCATTGGTTGGCTCCCTCGGGCTACTGTTCGGAGCGATCGCATCCTTCGCCACCCTGTCCGGGGCCACCGCCGCACTCACCGGCACCGGCCTGCTTTTCCTCATCCCCGCGTTGTGGATCATGCTGTACGTGGCCAAGGTGGGCCCCGAGTCCTGGCACCAGCCCTCCGCGCGGCAGATTGAGCGCCAGCGCATGCGCGAGCTCAAGGCCGCCGGCGCTGAAGAACGCGCACAGATGCGGGCGTTGGAGCAGGCGCAGTGGGCGGAGAGGCGTCGCCAAGCAAGTGAAATTACTGGGGATGCGATGAATCTGGCCAAACGCAAGCTGGAACAGTGGAACCAGAAGTAACATATCCGGCATGACTCACAACCGGATTTTTGATCAATCCACCAAACTACAGGGCGTTGCCTACGATATTCGCGGCGAGGTTTCCACGGAAGCCGAGCGCATGGAGCTCGACGGGCACAACATTCTGAAGCTCAACACCGGCAACCCAGCGGTGTTTGGTTTCGATGCGCCGGATGTCATCATGCGCGACATGATTGCGGCGCTGCCGACCTCCCAGGGCTACTCCACGTCGAAGGGTATTATCCCGGCGCGGCGCGCAATTGTGACCCGCTATGAGCTGGAGGATTTCCCCAGCTTCGACGTCAATGACGTGTACCTGGGCAACGGCGTCTCCGAGCTGATCTCGATGGTGACGCAGGCGCTGCTTGACGACGGCGACGAGGTTCTCATCCCCGCTCCTGACTACCCGCTGTGGACGGCGGCGACGTCGCTGGCGGGTGGCACACCCGTGCACTATCTGTGTGATGAGGAGGATGATTGGAATCCGTCCATTGAAGATATTCGCGCGAAAGTAACGGAGAAGACCAAGGCCATCGTGGTCATTAATCCGAATAACCCGACGGGTGCCGTGTACTCGCGTGAGACCCTGCAGAAAATCGTGGATGTAGCGCGCGAGTATAACCTGCTGATTCTGGCCGATGAGATTTATGACCGCATTCTCTACGACGGTGCGAAGCACATTTCGATTGCCTCGCTGGCCCCGGATTTGCTGACGATCACGTTTAATGGCTTGTCCAAGGCCTACCGCGTGGCCGGCTACCGCGCCGGTTGGATGGTGCTGACGGGCCCGAAGTCCCATGCGCGTGGCTTCATCGAGGGCTTAGACTTGCTGGCGGGCACGCGCCTGTGCCCGAACGTGCCGGCGCAGCACGCGATCCAGGTCGCGCTGGGTGGGCGGCAGTCCATTTATGAGCTCACCGGTGAGGGTGGGCGCTTGCTCAAGCAGCGCAACATTGCCTACGAGAAGCTCAATGAGATTCCGGGCGTGTCCGTAACGAAGCCGATGGGCGCGCTGTATTGCTTCCCGCGCCTGGACCCGGAGGTGTATGAGATTCACGATGACGCGAAGCTCATGCTCGACATCCTGCGCGCCGAGAAAATCCTCATGGTGCAAGGCACCGGCTTTAACTGGCCCACGCCGGATCATTTCCGCGTGGTCACGCTGCCGTGGGCCTCGCAGCTGGAGAACGCGATTGAGCGACTCGGCAACTTCCTGGTGAGCTACCGCCAGTAGCACAGCCGATACCTGAACTTCGCGCGATAGGGCCCACGGCGCAAAGAAAGCACAACACAAACGTGCATGCAGAATCCCTCACCGGCCGGTGTTATCAGTCCGGCGGGGCGGGGCTTCCCGGCTCGGAACGTGTGGATGTCCGTGATTCGGCCGGCTTTGCGGTCTGGGCGCGACGGCTTGTGCTAGGGCTCGCAACGGTGCTTACTGTTTCTTGACGGTTTTCGCGGATGCGCTGGGCGCGCGGCGCGCGGTGCGGATGCGCCGGTTCCCGCGGATCGCGGGGCCCAGCCGGCACCCATTTAATTTTGCCGTCTTCGCGCACGATGCGGCCCCGACCCGGCAAGCCATTGATGGCGTTGTGGTACTTGCACAGCGGGGTGAGGTTTTCGGGGTTCGTTTCGCCGCCTTTTCGCCATTCTGTGATGTGGTGTATCTGAGAGTAATCGGCGCCGCACAGGCACCGGTCCCAGGCACAGGTAGGTTGCTCACCGCTGGCCATGATGCGCTGCTTTTCCGAGGCAACGCGCTGGGTGCGGTGGAGTTCCACGGGGCCTTTGACGCGGTCGACAAGCATGACGAGGCCTTCTTCGGCGAGCTCCCGCTCGATGAGCTCTTGGCCGGTGATTTTCGCGCCGTTGGAGAGCTGAATCACGATATCCCCGAGGTCCGGCGCCGCGGGGTCGCTGATGTCGTGCCCGAATGTCTCATCGCTGGCAGGCTCGTCAGAAGCACTAGACGCGGCGGCGGACTTGGTGGGAGGCATGGCACCCGTGGAGTCGGGGCGCAGGGTAGATGTGGTGGCGGGCTGGGTAGGAGGCGTGCCGTCAGCAGCGGGCGCGGCGGAGTCGGGGCGCGGGGTGGACGGGTCGCCCAAGCGGCCAAGGATTGTGGCGTATTCGGGAAGCTCCATGACGGCGAGGGTCTGGGCCACGGGGCGGGCGAGACGTCCCTCGCGAAATGCCGCAGTGAAGGACCCCACCGGATCCTCCTCATCGATATTGGGGCGCAGGTCCTCGATGAGCGCGGCCGGGGCTGTGAGCGTGAGCTTCGACAGCTCCTTGCCACGGCGAATTGTCACTCCCGGCTTCGGCGCGGGCGGCGGGCTGAGCTCGCGAATGCGCTTGCGCGCATAGCGGGCCACGGCCTTCTCATCGCCAGCGATTCCGCACAGCTCAATGCGCAGATCCCACGCCTGGTGCTGTTTCTTCAGCCTTCCTGCGAAGCGCTCAATGAGCAACAGCGTGGGCAGGTCGTGCCCATTGGCACGGGCGGCCGAAACGGCACGCGCCTGTTTGCGGGTGAAGGAGGTGGAGGCAAAGTAGACGTCGAAAAGCGCCAGCAGAGAGCGTGCCGCAGACTCCGGACCCCACACCCGAAGCTGCTCGAAGCTGAGCCCCGCAACGCCGGCGACGAGCTCGATGCCCGCCGCCTGGCTGCGAAGATGCGCTTCCACAAGGTTCATGCCAGCAACGCTAAACGCCCCACCCGCACCGCACAACGGCGCCGCCGCCAGCCTGTGGATAACTTGTTGATCGTGTCATCATTAGTTTTCTTTTTAATGAAACTCATTCACAATGATAGGCATGACTAACCTGAATCCGTGGCGTACTGGGCTCATCAGTTTTCTTAGCCTCTCCGCCCTGATAACGCTTGCGGGTTTGTTTCTACTACGCCCCACCACCCCGCCATCCGAGCACACCAGCGCCGATTTCTTCGCTACCTATGCGCTCAATCAGCCACAGGTGACCGGAACCGTCAACCGCATCGATCATCATCTTTGCAGCGATCCCCATGCCGGCCGGGCTTTCGACGAAGCCCCGCTCATCCCCGCCGAGGGCGACGACACCTCCTGCTCCCGCGCCCTCATTGACCTGACCTCCGGCGCAGACGCAGGCCGCAAGACGCAGCTCGTATTCTATGGCGTGGCCAGTGACCCGACCCTCCACCCCGGTGACGAGGTAATTCTGACAGTTTCCAGCGACGGCACCTATGCCTTCGCTGATTTTCAGCGCAATGGAAACCTTGCGTTGTGGGCTATCATCGCGGCCCTTGTCATCGTCGGCTTCGCCGCTTGGCACGGACTGCGCGCATTGGTGGGTCTTGTAATCAGCTTGGCAATCGTCTTCTTCTACCTCATCCCCTCTCTCATTGAGGGCCATTCGGCGCTGCCACTAGCGCTCGTGACCTGCGCGGCCATCCTTTTCCTCGCCGTTCCTCTCGTGCACGGCGTGAACTGGAAATCAGCCTCCGCCCTGGGAGGCGCATTGGTGGCGCTAGCGTTGTCGGGGGCGTTGGGGTGGGCGTCGATAAGCAGCACGGCGCTAACAGGCTCGAGCTCGGAAGATAACCTCAAGTTACTGCTCTACATGCCAGGGGTTTCCGTGGTGGGCGTGCTGCTGTGCGGGTTCATCATCGGCGCGCTCGGCAGCCTCAACGACATCGCGGTGGCGCAGGCCTCCACCGTGCGCGAGCTCCACGCCGCCGACCCCGCAGCCGGGCCCGGCGCGCTTTTCATGTCAGCCATGAAGGTGGGCCGCGACCATATCGCTTCCATGGTGTATACCATCGTGCTGACCTATACCGGCGCGGCCCTGCCCCTGCTCATGCTCATCACGGCGGCGCAGCGCCCAGCCCTGCAGATCCTCTCCAGTGACCTCGTCGCCACGGAGGTTCTGCGCTCCCTGCTGGGCGCGATGGCCTTGACACTTGCGGTACCGCTGACCACCGCGATTGCGGCGTTTACTGTGCCGGAAGGACGCGACCAAGCGCCTCGACGGTCCAGCCAGCCTCGCGCCAAGCATCGACGCTGAGCACGTTGCGCCCATCGATGATGTGGCGGCGGGCCACGAGCTCGCCGGCCTCAGCCGGGTCGAGGTCGCGGAATTCCTGCCACTCAGTAGCGAGGATGACCAGCTCGGTGTCCTTGAGCGCCTCGCTTGCCGACGCCACGTAGTTCAACGTCGGGAACACCTTCTTGGCGTTCTCCATACCTTGCGGGTCATAGACCGTCACGGCGGCTCCCGCCAGGGAGAGCGAACCGGCCACGGAGAGCGCTGGCGAATCGCGGACGTCATCGGAGTTGGGCTTGAAAGCGCAACCCAGCACAGTAACGCGGTGGCCGAGGAGGGAGCCGTCGAAAGCCTGCTTGGCCAGGTCCACGACGCGGTCGCGGCGGCGCATGTTGATGGCGTCGACCTCGCGGAGGAAGGTCAGGGCCTGGTCGGCACCCAGCTCGCCGGCGCGTGCCATGAAGGCGCGGATGTCCTTGGGCAGGCAGCCGCCGCCGAAGCCCAGGCCAGCGCCGAGGAACTTGCGGCCGATGCGCTCGTCGTAGCCGATGGCGTCGGCAAGCTTGACCACGTCCGCCCCTGCAATCTCGCAGATTTCAGACACGGCGTTGATGAAGGAAATCTTGGTGGCCAAAAAGGCGTTAGCGGAGACCTTGACCAGCTCGGCGGTCTGCAAGTCGGTCACGATGAACGGGGTGTTCTGTGCCAGCGGCTGGGCATAGACCTCGCGGGCGATTTCTTCGGCTCGACTTTCGGCGAGTTCGCCAACGCCGAGGACGATGCGGTCCGGGGTGATGGTGTCCTTGACGGCGTAGCCCTCACGCAAGAACTCCGGGTTCCAGGCAATCTCCACGCTGGTGCCCTCTGGGGCCAGTTCATCGGCCATCTCCTGCAACCGCGCCGCGGTGCCTACCGGGACGGTGGATTTGCCGAAGATGATGTGCTCGCCCTTGAGACGCGGCACGAGCTCCGTGATGACGGACTCCACGTAGGTGAGATCCGCGGCATAGGAGCCGTGGGCCTGCGGGGTGCCGACACCGAGGAAATGCACGTTGGCGAATTCCGCGGCGTCATCATAGCTGGTGGAAAAATCCAAACGGCCGGCCTCGATGTTGCGCTCGAGTACCTCCGGCAGGCCAGGCTCGTAGAACGGCACGCGGCCGCCCTTCAGAGCTTCAATCTTGTTTTCATCAACATCTACACCGAGTACCTCGTGGCCGAGCTCCGCCATACAGGCGGCGTGTGTCGCACCTAGGTAGCCGGTACCAATAACAGTCATACGCATAACCGGCTATTTTAGGCGCTCCTGTGCCTGCTTGCCCGACGAGGTGCAGAATGTTTAGCGGAAGTTCAGATAGGACTTCGACGGTGTTGGCCCGCGCTGGCCTTGGTACTTCGAGCCCAGAGCGCCGGAGCCGTACGGCGCCTCCGCCGGCGAGGACATCTTAAAGATTGCCAACTGGCCCACCTTCATCCCCGGCCACAGTGAAATGGGCAGGTTCGCGGTGTTAGACAGCTCGAGCGTGATGTGCCCGGAGAAGCCCGGATCGATGAAGCCCGCCGTGGAGTGCGTCAGCAGACCCAGGCGCCCCAGGGAAGACTTGCCCTCCAAGCGGCCTGCGAGGTTGGCCGGCAAAGTGAACTTCTCCAGCGTGGCACCCAGCACAAACTCACCTGGGTGCAGCACAAAGGCATCACCCTCAGCCACCTCCACCTCGCTGGTGAGGTCCGGCATCTCCTGCTTGGGGTCGATATGCGTGTAGCGCGAGTTATTAAACACGCGGAAGAATTTGTCCAAGCGCACATCGATGGAGGAAGGCTGGACCATCTCGGCGTCGAAAGGCTCGATGCTCAAACGCTCTGGAGCATCAGCGGCGATGGCGGCACGGATATCACGATCAGAAAGAAGCACGGCTCATAGTCTACCTCCCCACTGGGCCTTTTATGGCCTCGGGCGGCGGCGGTGCTAAGCTTTACGACGATGCACAATCTGCATTGCGCCGACGTAGTTTAATGGTAGAACTGCAGCTTCCCAAGCTGCTGGCGCGGGTTCGATTCCCGTCGTCGGCTCCACTTATCTTTCCAGCTCATGGACTAATTTCATACCTGCAGGATGGACCATGACAGCCCCTATCTTCACGCCGAAAACCACAGCGGAGCTTCGCTCTGAGCGTGAGCATATACTTCAAGATCTTGCGCCCCGCACAATCGATGAACTCCGCGAACTTCGTGCGATAGATCAAATCCTAACTATCGATGAGGCCATTCTGAATCAGTATGAAGCTCTGTGTTTCGTTATCGGCGACTAGGAACAGATATGGTTTCTCTCAGGACTGCACCTTCCCTAGTCTGAGCTTCTAAAAATCTCTTCAAGCGCCCCACGTCAACTCAAGGGTGCGCGGCAACAGACTCCACACAGGCAGGACACAATGGGCAAGAACGAACCAGCGGGAATCACCGACGCACCCAAGAAAAAAGGCACCAACCACAACGCCATCATCGCGTTGATCCTGATTCTCGTCGGCCTTGGCGTCCTGCTCTACCCCGTCGTAGCCACGCAATGGAACAACTACAACCAGTCCCGCGCCGCGGAAGAGTACGCGAAGCTCGAAAAACAAGCCCCGCCTGAGGTTCTGCACACCGCGTGGGAGGAAGCACAAGCCTACAACGCCGGGTTGGGCCAGATCAGCATCGACGACGCTTGGACCACCACCGATGACGAAGACTCCCCCGAGTACCAGCGATACCGCCAGTACCTGTCGGTATTGTCTGAGACCGATGCCATGGGCCGCATCGTCATCCCTTCCATCGATTCTGATCTGCCTATTTATCACGGCACGTCGGAGAAGGCACTCTCCCGCGGTGCGGGCCACCTCTACGGCACGGACCTACCCGTCGGCGGAATAGGCGACGGCGAGGGCCGGCACGCAGCACTCTCTGCCCACACAGGTCTACAGAACGCCACGCTGTGGGACAATCTCACCAAGGTCAAGAAGGGTGATGCTTTCTACATCGCCGCCGGCGGTGAGAAGCTCAAATACGAGGTACACGATATTCGGGTCGTCGAGCCTGCGGACACCAGCTCGCTCCACCGCGTACCGGGCCAAGACCTCGTTACGCTCATCACCTGTACTCCCTACGGCGTAAATACCCACCGCTTGCTCGTCACCGGCCACCGAGTGCCGATGGATCCGAAAGACGAGGCCGCATTCAACAGCTCGGGTGTGCACTGGCAGTGGTGGATGTGGGCCATTCTGGCTGCCGCAGCCATCATCATGCTTCTACTCATCTACTGGTGGCGCAAATATGTCAGCAACGCTAAGGACGCCGTGCTTGACGACGACCCGCAGGACTCCTAACCGACAATGAATATGCAATAAGGCCCGCCCTTCCCTGGTTGTTGGAAGAGCGGGCCTTTTCTAAAAGTAGCTGCAAGCGCTGGTTCTATGCCGGGCGACGTCGCAAGGCAAGGCACCCTGCCGCGACAATAGCGGCACCAGCGAGAGCCCACAGGCCTACGCCTTCACCACCGGTCTTGGGCAGCGCACCCTTGGTGATGTCAGCGACCTGAAGGACGCCGATCTTCTTCACGCAATTGTCAGCGGTGTCAGACTCAGCGCACCTATTACTGGTGATCGCGGTCCCTCCAGAGAGCACCTTGATGACTGCATTGCCATCCTTATCCCAGTCCGTGGAGAACTTGATCGGCGCGGGCAGCAGGTTATAGCCGTTCGGCGCCTTGGTCTCGATGAGGTAATAAACGCCAGGGGCGTCCAAACCTTCGAGCTTCACACGGCCCGTGGTGGTGGTCGTGGACTGCTTCACCACAGGGTTAGCATCAGTGTTGACGCTGCCATCCGCGTTTAGCTTCAGCTTTCCGTCAGCATCACCGCGATGGACGGTGAACTGCGCGCCACCGAGCAACTCGTCGGTTTGAATCTTGTCCGGCGCGGCTGGATCATAGCTAACCTTTTCAAGCAGGACATCCATCTGCTTGGTCTCCAGCGGGATACAAGAGGTGTCTTTCCAACCGCCCATCTCTGCCTCGTTCATGAGGCCAAAGTTGGGTTCATGTAGGCCATCCTTGGTGTAGCAGCGGGAGTTACCGGCAGGCTGACTCGGGTACCCGGCAGGGACGGATGTGCTATTCAATTTGGTTCGATCCAGCTTGAAGCGCACCGTCACCTCGTAGACGTGCTGCCCGGAGCTTCCATTGACGCCCTTGGGCTTAATGATCTTTGGAGTGTCGTTCTTGTTGAGTTCATACGGACCGGCCCCCTGGTACGACTGCGGCTGGCTGGTCTTGTTGAACTCGTCCTTGAAGACCACAGTGGCCCCAGTAACCGTGGCGGCACCAACGAACTTCGGGGTATCCGTCAGCTTTCCGTAGATCACCTCATTGGTGTCGAAGCCGGGAGCATCCGGGGCGGCTACTACGACGTTGTACTTCGCGGTATATTCATTCGCCGCACCAGGAACAGGTTGCGGTGCACTGTCGACAGCAACCTTGCTGAAGCAGGCTTCAGTAGCAACGTTGTCGCTACCGGCCTCACCATCAGTGGCTTGGAAAGCCACTTTGTTCGGGCTACACACCGTCTTGAGGTTGCCGTATTTATCCGTTCGCACCGGCGCAGAGACGACATACTCTACCTTCGCGTGTCCTGGAAGTGTACCAACATAGCCCTTCATGTATCGGGACTCACCGTCCGCTCCGGACGGGACAGTCATGCCTGCATAAATACCGGCCCCCGGGCCAATCTCGTTAGGCCCTGGATCACGCCCGTTGACGAGTGTGGATCCAGGCCCAAAGCCTTCGAACTTAGCAGTGGGACCGGAAGCATTCACCCCATAGTGAGTATCCGTTGGTAGGTACTCCCAGAACGTGCCTCCCGAGCTGGCGTTAGCTGTGGTGTTTTCCACCGAAATGGTCCAGAAAGTACGGACCTCGCCGTTTACCGCCTTGGTCTCGGAGCGTTGCTTCTTCACTGCAATGTTGGATTGCAGCGCTGGCGGCGGCGGCACCAGATCGGAAGCAGCATCCGTGTTAAATGAAGCAGGCAGGTTGTTCATTATGTTGACCAACTCGAACGTCGGACTTTCGGAGTCCGGGTTACTGATTTTTAGCTCAAAACCCAGCTGATTCGCAGCCGAACTACCCGATCCAAACCCTAGGTTTCCATTGGAATAGGTCCATGCCTTGCCCCACGAGGCGGAGGGGTTGGAGATAGTGCGCCCGTCCAAAGTCTTGATTCCCGTGAGATCCCAGGTCTTGACTGCCCCGGTCTGAGTATCGATGCGTTCAAGAATCAGCTTGTCGCCGGCCTGAGATCTACTCTGGAAGCCCCACATGTACTTCTGGGCTTGAGGGAGCACCGCCCAGTCCTCCGAAAAAGACGGCTGGTTTCCGAACACGCGTTTAGCAGTGACATTATCGACATCGATTCTATAAAGGCGCCGAGTACCAGAGGTAGACGTGTTAGCCACGAAGAAACCCTCGCTGGTATACACGCCCGCGTTAAGCAGATCCCGGTCGCTGCTCGTTTCGAAAGGGGTACCGGTGCTTCCGGACGTAAGGATAGGCCCAAGGTTATGTACCACACCGGTCGCCGGATTAATCTGCAGGAGATTTCCTGCAGGGTAGCAGGGATCACCATTTTGACCGCGAATCTGGCTTACCGCATAAAGCCAGTTATCACTCGAGTTGAAGGCGAGGGCGTTGTAAACCCACCGCGACTTTTCCCCCACCGACCGGAAGTCTTGGCCTTGATTTACTTGCCGGCTCAGGATAGAAGTATCTCGGCGAAGATCCTTTGGCTCACTGGTCACAACGTAGACAGGGCTACCGTCAGCAAATTCAGCTGGGGTGAGCTCGCGCTTTGGCTGCCTGCTTGTAACCGGATCTTGGCACTCTTCTTTCGCAGGAACAGTGAAGGAAGCTGTAAACACTGTATTGTCTGGCCCGCGGTGAACACCCTTAAACTGAATCTGTGCGGTGCCACCAATAGTAATCTGCGGCAGGATGACTTGGTATTCCTTGGCGCTAATCCTTTTGTAGGTCACCTTCGCCTCATACCAACCTCCGTTGGCACCGGTGTAATAGATCGTCAGGTCATCAGGGTTAGTCGATAAATAACTGTTAACGCTGGATTTGAGGGTAACCACCGTGCCTTGCGGAATGGACAGCTGGCCGCCAAAAAGCTCACCGGCCGGAATCTTAAAGTTCGGGATATAGCGGCTTCCCTTGAGCACGTAACCATCGTTTTGCATCGTGATGGTGCGGTCGCCTGCAGCGTACGGGGTAATGTTCGGTGCTGCCACCAGGCGAGCTGGAGCCTCGTCTACGTCAGCAATTTCCAGCGGCTCAGTCACTTCCGAAGGAGCTTCTGAGGTTTCGCTGGATTCCGTTGAAGATGTGCTGGTAGTCTCCTCGGCTACGCCACGCGCATCGACGGCCATCCCACTCACTTCGGAATCCTCTACGACCGCTGGGATCTTCAATGAGAAAGCTGCTCCCGCTGGCACGTCAGTAGAAAGGCCAGTGATTCGGAAAGTAACTGAAGAGCTGGTCGATTTTACAACGAGGTTGTCTCCTTCGCGGACGGGGATCACCTCGCCGTCGATAGTCAGTGTGTAGGCCGTGCCTTCGAACTCCAGTCCTGTAGTCTCAACAGTGAACTCCAACTCCTCCACGGTTCCGGCGTCAACAAAGTGGCCTTCAAACGTTGCGGAGTCGCCAGAAGTCAGGCTCAGCTGGTCTGCAGAATCGAGCTCGGTGCGCAGGGCCGTGGTTTGTGCTTCGGCGACAGCACCAATGATGCCGGGCAGAGCAGCCGGTACAGCAATGCTAAAAATGAGGGCCAGCGCCGCAATGAACGCCGCTAAGACGCGCCAGCGGTACACTACCGGCTCGGCCGGGTGAGTATCTGTCCAGGACATTAGCGTCCCTCGCTTTCTGAATTCTTCCTGCGGCTAGAGGCAATCATCACAAATCCAGTGGCAATCAACGCCAGCGCTGCGGCCACCACACCGAGTACTTCTGCGCCGGTCATTGCCAATGAGCCGCCATTCCCTTGCGAACGGTTCGGGGAATCTGAAGTTGTGTTTGTACCAGATTCCGGGTTGTTAGGTGGCGTTGTCCCAGGCTCGTGCGGTGTCTCTCCTGGCTTCGTCGGTGGTACCGGGGGAATCAACGGTGGGAACACCGGTGGAAACTTCGGCGTTGTCCGCGGGGTACTCGGGGTTGTCGATGGAGTATTCGGAGTTGTCGGTGATGTTGTCGGGGCCGTTGGAGTCGTCGGCGGCGTCGGTGTTTCACCCGGTTTGTGGGTCTTAGCCACGATTACTCCTGGTACCGGATTCGGGTTATCTACCACCGTGTGGAATGGAACCGCCACCACAAACGGGTTGATCTCCCGATAGGAATCATCCGGGGCCGAAGATGTCACCACATAGAAGCCATGAGCTAGACCATCACACGTCACCTCTCCGTTGACGTTGGTGATCTGCTCAACGTGCACATCGGTGCGCCAATCACGGACCTCGTCGAGATTCGCGTTCCGTACGCGGGCTGCGTCGTCAGCGTTGGTCGGGTCCAAACCGGCAAGCCGGTCCAGATGAATTGTGACTCCTTGGATTCTTCCCGAGGGCGCCTGGCCATCGTCGTTGGGATTGCCTTGTGTCAGCCGAATTGTCACTGTATCCGTAGCCACAGTGCGTTCCGCACCAGTGGACTGCTGCCCGGCAACCTGTACCGCTTCTGCAGCAACCATTCCCGGCCCTGCGAACGCAATCGCACACGCTACTCCCACGGCAGCCACTCGGGCCGACCACGCATTTGTCAACCTCTTCATCGCCTTACTCCCGCACGCTACTTTCCTCATTAATAACTTCTTGTGCTCCAGCAACCGTCTTCTGGCGTCGCAGCCACCACACCAGCCAACACCCAATGACAATCACCGCAGCCAACAGCGCGTACATCCACCACTGCCAGCCCGGACCGTGGGAGGCGTCGAACACCGACTCCTCTCCCGGCTCCAAAGGAACCTGATGACCGCGCACCAACAAGCGGTGCGTATTGATCCCGTACGGAGTGCACGTAATCAGCGTGACGTAGTCCTGATCGGCGACTGGACGCAGACTATCCACTTCACTTGGCAGCACCACTTGAATGTCGTCTACGACGTATTTCAATTTGTGGCCAGCCACCTGGATGTAGAACACATCCCCCTCAGAAGCAGAGTCGAGATGATCAAACATCGTCGAATTCGCCAGGCCGGTGTGCCCTGTAATGACGGAATGGGTTCCTGATCCGCCTACCGGCAAATCAGAGCCATACAAATGCCCCAGGCCCCGCTGAAGTGTCTTATCCGCGGTGCCATGAAACACCGGCAGATCGACGTCTATTGCTGGGAATACAAGGCGGGCCATCGCTTCGGTCTCACCCAACTGATTCAGATAAGCCTCATAATCGGGATTATCTACCCCGATACGGTTCAGCCACGGATCCAGAATCGGACCCGAAGTCTGCTCCTCGTTGTACGCATGCGCAGCATCCCATACGGAGTCTTGCACCTGCGCCGGTGTCTCTTTATCCAGTCGCGCATATTCCTGCGCTATCCGTGAGGCATTCCAGTTGTTCCAGGCAGTCGAGACCACTGGGTACAGCATCACCAACAACCCGACGACAACGACTATCACCGGAAGGACTAGACCTCCACGGCGCCTGTGCCGCCGGCTCGAATCTTGGTCTAACACCGAAGTCAACGACCCGCACCATCCAAATCAATGCCCCACGCGCAAACACCGCGCGACCGGGATAACAACGAGAGAGAAAGAAGGGGACTGCAACCTATGCCTAGCCCAGTCCCCTTACTGGGTCGAGCACCCTACGTTGGTTACCCGACCCGCAGTGCAGACCATCATGGACAGTCTGCACCACCGGAACTATGCCCGGCTATTAGTTACGTGCGGTGCGACGAGCGAACCAAGCACCAGCAGCAACAATCGCCGCGCCAATAGCAGCCAGGATGCCCACACCGGCACCACCGGTCATCGGGAGGTTCGGCGTACCCTGCTTGATGTTCTCAATCTCGGATACGAGGGTGATCGCATCGTCACCCTCACCGGTCTCCGCGATATTCTCGCGGGTGAAGTCGATCTCAATCGGGCTCTCCAACTTGGCGTAACCAGCCGGTGCCTTCGTCTCGACTAGGCAGAACTTCTTGGTAGCCGGTGCTTCCTTGTTGTCCTCGAAGTCGGTGACGTGCAAGCCATCGATGGTGAAGGTACCGTCGGCGCCGGTGGTCCAGTTCTCTGCGTTACCAATCTTGATCTTGGAACCCAGGTCGGAGGCCGAGGTGCACTGATAGAGCTCAAACACAGCGCCTTCCAGGACCTTGCCGGCTTCCTTGCCGTCCTTCTTCACAACCTTCAGCTTGCCGTGATAGGTCACGACCTCGTTGGTCTTGTTCTTGACCTCGTTGCCGGTGTTCGGGTTGTTGAAGATGACATCAGCCTGGTTCTTCAGCTCGGTGGTGTCGCCCACTTCCTTGCGCTTGACCTCGAAGGTCAGAGACATCTTGTCACCGGACTTAACCTTGGCAAGGCCCTGCTCGGTCAGGGTGACGACGAGCTTGTTGCCGCTTTCAGCAGGGTTATTGACTGTATAGTCGCCCTCGGCCAGAGTCGTCTCACCAGCCTTGACCTCAGTAACCTTCTGGAAGTCCAGGCGCTTGTCCAGCTGGTCCTCGAAGCGGAAGGCGGTCAGGCTCTTACCCGCACCCCAGGTCGGAGCATCCGCGTTGATGGTGTAGGTGTACGCGTCCTGGATGTTCTGATCTGCATCCTTGACAGTCTTCTTGGTCGTGGTTTCCGTGTTCTTCGGGTACGCGATGACGTCGTAGTTCCAGGCATCCGATGCCTCGTTAACCATCGGCACCGACACGATGAACGGAGCGCCGGCAACGATGCCGTCCGGAGCGTTAGTTTCCTCTACCAAGTAGATGCCCAAAGGCAGATCAGTGAAAGCTGCCTTGCCATCAGTGCCGGTGGTTTCTTCCTTGGTTTCCGCAGTCTTCTTGTCGTCCTTGACGTCAGCAGCCGACTTCGGGAACGCCGCCCAATCATCCTTCTGCAAGTCGTAATCGAGCTTGGTGATCTTGTAGGTCACGCCAGACAGAGCCTCACCCGGAACGTCTGCCATTTCCTTACCGGTAGCCGCAGTACCAGACTCAGCACCCTTCTTCTTGAAGAGGGTGATAGAGCCCTTTTGGTTGAAATTGATGTTTGCCTTGTTCACGGCGCCCTGCTCAGCAGCAGGCTGTGCATCGACAGCACCGTCTTGCGCCAGGGCCCCCGGAGCGGAGATACCCATAGAGAGGCCAACGACGGCAGCGAAAGTAACCGAACGAGCGGTACGAGAGATCTTGTTCACGGAAACTGGTCCTTTACACGAGTTCTGAAATGAGGCACCGCGCCTCATTGGCTGTGTGCAATCCATTCCCCACGGTTCACGCACCATGACCTGACTCGTTGCTAAGAATCTTTCGCCTGCCGAGAGTAGTTTTCAGGTGGAAACGTCTACGCAGGCCCCAACCTTAACTAACGATAGCCTGTGGATTACATAACTAGATTCTATCCCAGCGTGTTGGGCAAAGTCCCCAACTAAAGCTCCTCCCCCGCAAATCCGGCTAAACTTCTCAAGAATCCGCACGTCCAACCAAAACGTGAAGACTCCTTCTGCAGTTCAACTAATGTTTTCGAGACGTCATCTAGCTTCGTGTGAAACTGAACATATTGCCCCTTTAAGGGGGTAAGCCTGCTCGATTTTACACCCGTTACATAGAGTGCAAGCTTCACGCAGGAGAGTAGCTTCCCAGAGAGCACCTTCCAACGACGACGAAACGAACCATATATGCTGCCAATACCACCAGGTAGAACATCCCCTTTGATGACCCATAAAAGGAAGCGTCACCAAGAGCGCTCAAGGTACCCTGAACTCATTTAGATTCTCAGCCTTCAACAGCCCACGTACCAAAGAGTTAATAGCGTTAAGATTCCTGACAAGAGCTCTCTACGTACTCTGAGCCTCGTCGACAGCACGAAGAAGCGCCGCATAGGCACCGCCGCACGCAAGCAGCTCGGCGTGGGTGCCACGTTCGGCGATGCGGCCGGCATCGAGGACGACGATCTGGTCGGCATCGCGGATGGTGGACAGGCGGTGCGCAATGACCAGGCGGGTGGCGTCCGCACCAAGCACTGCATCCTGGATGGCGCGCTCCGTTTCGTTGTCGAGGGCCGAGGTAGCCTCATCCAGAATGAGCACCTGGGGTTCGCGCAGCAACGTGCGCGCGAGCGAGAGACGCTGCTGCTCACCACCGGAGAAGCGGTAGCCGCGCGAGCCGACGAGGGTATCGAGGCCCTCGGGAAGCGCGGCGATAACCCCATCCACGCGGGCGGCGCTTAGCGCTGCCCACATCTGCTCCTCGCTCGCCTCCGGCTGTGCAAAGAGGAGGTTCTCCCGCACCGTGCCGTGAATCAGGTAGGTCTCCTGGGAAACCACGCCAATAACCGCCGAGCGTTGCTCGGAAGGAATGTCACGCAGGTCGACTCCGCCTAAGAACACGGAACCTTCGGTTGGGTCGGCCAAACGCGCCAGAAGGGCCGCCACCGTGGACTTGCCGGAACCGGTGTGCCCCACCAGGGCCGTGGTGGTGTGGGCCGGGGTGGAAAGGGAGACGTCGGAAAGCGCGTCGGTGTCAGTGCCTGGGTAGCGGTAGGAAACGTGCTGGAGGGTGAGGGAGGCGTCGGCAAGCTGGGCGGGCTCGGTGGACTCCTTGAGCTCCGGCTCCAGGTCCAAGTACTCGAAGATGCGGCTAAACAGCGCCATGGACGCCACCCACTGCGCGCCCACGTTGAGCAGGCCGGTGATGGGGCGAAAGATCTGAGTCTGCAGAGTGGAAAAGGCGATGAGCGTGCCAATCGTAATCCCCGGGCGCAGTCCGGCAACCAGGTAAATCAGCGCCGGCATGACCCCGAAAATGATCTGGGTGAGCGCCATGCGCCACCGCCCGGCCAGCTGGGACTCGAGCTCCAAGCGAATGAGGGAGCGGGAGGTCTTCTCAAACCCGTCGTAGACGCGTTCCTGCGCGCCCAACGTGGCCGCCAGACGCATGCCGGAAACAGACAGATTCTCCGAAATGGTCTGTTGCAGCGTTGCCTGCGCGCGGCTGTTTTTCTCCATGAGGCTGCGGCGCAGCACGGCGGCGCGGCGGGTGAGCCACACGGCGGGCGGCAGCACCACCAGGGACAACAGCGAGAGGGTGGGCGAAAGCGCCACCATCGCCACCAGCGTGGCCACCGTCATGGTGAGGTTGC
This sequence comes from Corynebacterium sp. HMSC070E08, assembly GCF_001808895.1. NCBI lineage: Bacteria > Bacillati > Actinomycetota > Actinomycetes > Mycobacteriales > Corynebacteriaceae > Corynebacterium > Corynebacterium sp. HMSC070E08. The sequence continues at coordinate 14,518 of NZ_KV794741.1, read as the reverse complement.
TGGCCACGGAGGTCGCGGTGGTGGTGACCATGCCGCGCATGGCCGCGATGTCATTGGTCAGGCGCGACTGAATCTCACCGCCGCGGTTATTGGTAAAGAACTGCAGCGATTGGCGCTGCAGGTTGGCAAAGACCTGCGTGCGCAGCTCGTGCATGATGGTGTGCCCCACCCGCGCCGACAGGAAGGACTGGATAACTCCAATGGCCTGGGAGACCACGGTAATGGCCAGCATGCCGCCGACCAACCACAACAGCAGCGTGGTGTCGTGCTCAGGAATCGCCTCGTCCACGGTGCGGCGCACGAGGAAAGGCTGCACCACCGTCAGCCCCGAGGTGGCAATAATCAGCGCAACCACCAGCAGCAGCGTGCCGCGGTGCGGGGCAAACAGGCCGGCGACGCGAGCAAACTTCACTGGGTGCTGGGCCAGCTGATCGACGTCCGCCGGGTCCTTCACCGCGGTGTGCATCGGCCGGGTCATGGCTTAGCCGCAGGTAACGATGGGCTGCGGGTCGTACACCGTGGTGGTGGTCTCCCGGGAGATTTCCTTGCCGGACAGGTCCTTAATCACGCGGGTATCGGAGGTGGTAAAGCCCGGCGCGCCGGAGGAGGGCGAACAATCCTCGCTCACGGACTTCCGATGTGGCTCGGTCTTGGCCCAGCGGCCGTTGTTGATGGACTCGACCTCGACTGTCTTCACGCCCTTGAAGCGCACGGTGATCTCACTGCCAAAGTCGGTCTCAATGCGCACCGGGTGGTTCGAAGTGTTCTTGAACTGCAGGTCAATCGCACCTTCATAGACGGTGGCCTCGCGGCCAGCCGGGTAGCGCGAGATGTAGTAGGAGTGCGGGGTGTGCGCGGTATCCTCCATGCCGGCGAAGTAGGCGGCGTTGTACAGGGTGGTAGCGAACTGGGAGATACCGCCGCCCACGGCCTTGCCCGCGTGGCCGTCGATGATGATGCCGGATTCCACATAGCCCTGCGCGGTTCCGCGCGGGCCGGTGTATCCGTTAAGGGAGAAGGTCTCGCCCGGGTTGACCACTGCACCGTTGACCTGCTGGGCCACCAGGCGGATATTGGTGCCGGAGGCCCCAGAGAAACCACCGGTGGAGAACTCAGACACGGTCTCATCGAAGGTGGCCTTCTCCGCCATCTCCGTGGTGAAGTCCGCGGGGTCCGGCTTATAATCGGCGTCCCACTCGCGGTCATCCTCGCTGCTCACGCGCTCCTCGAAGCCCTCGAGGGTCTTGTCCCAATCGATGATGGAGCCATCCACCGAGGGCGTAATCTGCTTGTCATTTCCGCTGAAGGAAATCTTGGCGTTGGTGCCGGGCACCTCGGAGCCTTGCATGCGCTCCTGGAAAAGCTCGCGCGCACGGTTCTTATCCACCTTGAGGCGCAGTTCGCCGTCTTCGGCGGCGATAGATACGAACTGGGAAATCTCCGGCTTGCGCAGGGTGCCGGCGGTGTTGTTCTCACCTTTCAGAGTGAGCGGGTTATCCAGCGCGCGGGCGGCATCCCCGGTGCGCATGGCCTCAATCGCCTCATCATTAATCTGTGGCTCCACCACCATCGGCTCAACCTCAACGCCCTCGGGGTCGAGCCAGTGCTTAACGACGCCCTCGTGCAACTCTCCCTCTTCCACCGCCTGGCCGAGCTTGGGTGCGGTCTCTTTGAGGGAGCCGTCGATAAGCTCCAGGTTTCCATCCTCCGGCTCGACCTTCAGATCGTTGCCGACGCGCTCGAGCTCTCCGGAGAGCTGCGTTTCATCGACGTCCACGGCGACAGGGATTTCCTGGGTGGGCTTGATGAAGCTGTACAAGCGCGAGAAGGGGTTCAGGGAGGCGTCAGGAATGCCATCGACGGCCTTCTGATAGTTCAGGCTCAGGCCGGAATCTTGGGGGATAAGCTGCGAGCTTTTCTCCCCGGCACGGATATCCACGGGCTGAGCCGCAACGTCCCCGAGTTCCTGCTCCAGCTTCTCCACCGCAGCAGTGCGCTCCATGCGGGAGATGTCCACGCCGCCAACCGATGTCGCGCGCGGAACCTTGTGCTGGTTGGCCATCACATCCCACGCATAGGCGATGCCGGCGATGAGTAGGAGGCCGACGAGCACGCCAAGGGTGACATGAAGCCCCTTGCGTCGCTGCTGCCTATGTCCGATTGCCTTTTTCACGTGTACGAGATTAACGCCTGCCAGCTAGTTTTTACTAGTTACCCTCCTGCTGGGCCACGACTTCCACGGCCGCGTCGATGACCGCGTTGATGTCCTCATCGGTGGACCACAGCGGCATATCGGCCCCGGCGGCGAGGGCTGCGGCCACGGCCTCCGGCACGCTGAAGTTCTCCGAGATGGAGGCCATTCCACCCAGGTCATCGGTGTAAATCGTGCCTTCGAAGCCCAGCTCCTCGCGGGCCAGCTGGTAGGCCCGCGGGTTGAGGGAGGCGGGTTCGTCCCCCAATCCAGGCACCACGAGGTGGCCCATCATGAGCGCCGCCTCAGGGGCTTGCGGAATTGCCGTGTGAAAGGGCACAAACTCGTGTCCATGTAGTTCTTCCAGGGGCGGGGTAACGGCCTCCCCCAGGTGCGTGTCCCCGGAGGCACGCCCGTGACCGGGGAAGTGTTTGAACACGGCCTTGACGCCGGCAGCCTGCAACCCGCGGGCAAAGGCCGCGCCATACTCACCGGAAGCCTCCGGATCGGTGGAGAAGGCGCGGTCGCCGACGACCTCTAGGCCTCCCCCGTCCACGTCGAGCACCGGGGCGAAGTCCACCGTCACGCCGTGGGCGCGCAGGCTGTGCCCGATCTCCGTAGCCAGGGCCTCGACCTCTTCTGGGCTATGCCCCTCCGCCATGGCCTGCGGGGAGGGATAGTCGCCCAAGATGTCGGAGAAGCGCTGCACGCGCCCACCCTCGAAGTCGATGGAGACCTCGAAGTCGCGGCCTATTTCCTCGCGCAAAGCGTTTACTCCCCGCGGGCCATCGCTGAGCAATTCCGGGTCGGCCCAGCTCGGGATAAAGAGCCCGCCCACGCCGGCTTCGAGCTTCGCCCGGGCATCCTCGTAGTTCAGCGCCGGCGGCATGAGTGTGGCGGCGGCGCGGGCGCGAACATCCTCGGGCGCGGCTTCCTGTGGTGTCGAGTCCCCCGACGCGGCGCTAGTGGGCGCGGCGCTGGTTTCGCTGGGCGGGGCGTCGGAAAGCGCAGGCTCCTCGCTACACGCGCTCAGCGCACAGCTAGCACTCAACAGGAGGGCAGGCATTGCTTTTCTCATGCCCACCAGTGTGCCTGAAGCACCCGCGCGGGCAACACCTGGTTGTTAGGATGGCCACATGAATAACGGAGAGACCATGCTCATTGCCTATGACGGCTCCGACCGCGCCGACCGCGCCCTCGAGTACGCCGCGCGGCTCCTGCGCCCCACCGACGTCGAGATCCTCACCGCGTGGGAGCCGTCCGCGCGCCAGGCCGCCCGCGCCGTCAGCCGCACCGGGCTGCACCAATCCACGGTCTCGCCGGAGAGCGTGGAGGACGATCCGGCCTACGAGGAGGCCCTCGCCATCTGCCGCCAGGGCATCGCCAAGGCGGAGACCTTGGGGCTGCGGGGCCATGCCCACCTGGTGGAATCCGTAACGACGATTCAGAGCGCGATTGTCGACGCCGCCCAAGAACTCAACATCGACGTCATCGTCACCGGTACTCGCGCCCTCACCGGCTTCCGCTCGCTGTGGACGAATTCCACGGCGGAGTACATCGTGCGCAACGCCGGTCTGCCGGTCTTCATCGTGCCGCCGGAGAACGACGATGAGGACGACGCGGAAGAAAGCGACTCCTAAAGGCAGCTTTTAGCTGCTAGAATCTGGCGCCATGGCATTCGACAGCGATTCCCTCAACAAGCGCACCCTGGGCCCGGCCCTGGGCAGTGCGGTCGTCGGCGTGGCGCTGGGAGTCGTGACCATCCTGGGCATTGCCCAATTCTCGCAGGCAGATGCTGTACCGAACGATAACTCCGTCAAGGCCTCCGACGCCGTGATGGGCGGGCCGGAGTACGGCTCCCGCGAGTAGCGTGCGCGCACGCATCGGGGGGCTTTTCTTTTTAGCCCTCGTGGTTCTGGTGCAGCCGTGGGGGCTAACCGCCGCCGATACCAAACATGATCTGGTGGCCAACCCGGCGCATTTTTTGCGCGGCGCACTGCATGCTTATACCGATACTTTCACGCTGGGCCAGCTACAGAACCAGGCCTATGGCTATCTCTTCCCGCAGGGCTTGTTCTTCTTGCTGGCGGATCCACTTCCGGATTGGATAGCGCAGCGCGCCTGGTGGTTCTTAGTCCTGGCGGTGGGCTTTCTGGGTTTCTTCCGCGTGGTCCGCACAGTACTTCCCGCCGCGCCGGGCTATGCCGCGCTGATGGGCAGCCTCCTCTACGCGCTCTCCCCGCGAACGCTGACCACGCTGGGCGCGATTTCCTCGGAGACCTGGCCGGTCATGCTCGCTCCCTGGGTGCTGCTGCCCTTCCTACGGCCAGGCCGGTTGGGCTGGCGGGATGCCGCGCCCTCGGTGGTCGCAGTGGCCTGCATGGGCGCGGTCAACGCCACGGCCACGCTGGCTGCCTGCTTGCCGGCGGGTTTGGTTTTGTTGTGGCGGCGCGCGGGCAAGACTGGCCTGGCCTGGTTGGCCGGATGCGCGGCGGTATCCGCGTGGTGGATTATCCCGCTGCTGATCCTGGGCCGCTATGCCCCGCCCTTTACGGAATTCATCGAGTCCGCCGGCGTAACCACTCGCTGGCTTAACCTGGCAGAAATCCTGCGCGGCACCACCAGCTGGGCGCCGTTTGTGGATACCGAGCGCGTCGCCGGCAATGAGCTGGCCACCGAGCCGGTCTTCGTGCTCGTCACCGTGAGCGTTGCCACCTTAGGCCTGGTGGGCCTGTCCCGCCTGCCGCGCCTCTGGTCTGCGATGTTGCTCGTGGGCGTGGCCGTACTGGGCACGCATGCCGCCTGGTACCTCGACGCGCTCGACGGCCCGCTGGCCGCGCTGCGCAACGTGCACAAGTTCGACCCGCTGGTGCGCATCCCGCTGGTACTCGGCGTGGCCGCGATTGCCGCCCGGGTGAGGTTGCCGCGGACGTTGTCCCCGGGGCGTCGGCAAGCAGCGGGCCTTCTGCTGTGCCTCGTGGTGATGGGTGCGACCGCTCCCGCGTGGGCAGGCCGGCTGTTGCCCAAGGGCGCGTACGAGGACGTCCCGGCCTATTGGCACGCGGCCGCCTCCTTCATGAACAGCCTGGATACGCGCGTGCTCATCTACCCGCCGGCCTCCTTCGCCCGCCAAGACTGGGGTTGGACGCGGGATGAACCGGCGCAGCCGCTTCTCGACGTCCCCTGGGCCGTCCGCGACGCCATCCCCCTCATCCCGCCCGAGGCTATCCGTGGCCTAGACGGTGCGATGGCGCAGATTTCCCGCGATCCTGCGTCCGCGCCTTTAGTGTTGCAGCGCCTCGGCATCGGGGCCGTCGCGGTGCGCCACGACCTCATCTCTGGTCCTTCGGCCCACATTCCGGGCGAGGTCCACACCTTCGGGGAGGTCGACGTCGTGGTTTTCGACCCCGACCTCCCCATGAACCTGGCGCCTGCCAACCCGCCGCGCGTGGCGGGCGGCGGGGAATCGCTCGCACTCCTTTCCGGCCCGCATGAGTTGGTCTCCTCCAACGCAGACATCGTCACCGATACACCCACCTTGCGCGACCGCAACTACGGCACGCTCACCGGCCCGGTCTCCGCGCCGCTGGCGCCCTCCGACCCCTCGACGGTGCGCAATCGCCTGCGCGACTATCCCTCCGCCGGCCCACTGACCCAGGTGGTGGAGCACGATGGCCGCGTCACCGCGTCGTCGTCCGCCGCGGATGCTTCTGCCTTCGGCGGGGCGAACCCGGCGCGCTCTCTTACTGCGGCCGTCGACGGCGAGAACTCCACTGCCTGGTGGCCAGCGCCTGGCGATTCCGGCCGGCTGGAGCTGCATTCTTCCTCCACGTGGGCCTCGCCTACGCTGCGACTGATGACCACCGGCACGACTGAGGTGACCATCCACAACGGTGATTCTCAGGTCACGGTCACGATGGAGGCCTACCGCGCCCGCGATATCCGCGTGCCCGGCGCGCAGGCCTCCACTATCCGTATCGAGCCGCAACGCCGCACCGGAATTGCGGAGGCCTCCATCGTGGACCAGCCCACCCCGCGCCGCCTCGTCACCGTTCCCGACACCTCGCCCGATGTCGAGCAGTTCCTCTTCCAGCAGGACAACGAACGCATCCTCATCCGCTCCTTTACTTCCCCGCGCGACATGACGGTGCGGGTTGCCGGCACCAAGCCCGTGCTTATCGACGGCTCCCCCCACTCCCCCAACTCCACCCTCAACCTATCCGCCGGGCAGCACCTCCTGCGCACCACCGGCGATTGGGCAGCCCTGACAGATACCGCGTCCTCCTTGCCCGCGCCCCTGCCTGCCTCGTTTCCTGACCTATCCGGTTCCGCCGCCGACTCGGCCGCCGCATCCGGCGCGGACCCGACAGCCACTTCCGGCGCGGACCACGGCTACGCCCCGCTCGCCGCTGGTTCCCCCATCGAGCCCGCCGACTACGACCGCCTCCTTATCACCGGCCGCGCCTTCAACAAGGGCCTGCGCGGCGAGCTCCGCTCCCCCAGCGCAACCGCGGTCTCGACGTCAGGTTCAGCACAAGATTCAGCGCGGGCCTCCGGCTCGGAACAACTGCTCCTCGAGCCGCGCTCCATCGATGCCGACACTCAAGCCTTCCTCATTCCCGCCGACGCCGGTGGCACCTTCCACATGTCCTTCGTGGCTGACCGCGCCTACCGCGTGGGCCTCGGCCTCGGCGGCGCGCTCGCCGCGCTGACCACCGCACTGTGCCTGCTCGTCATGGCCCGTCGCCCCCGCCATTCCGCTACCTCTGTCGCGGCTGCGTCTTACGCAGCTCACGACGCAGCCTCGACCAGCCCAGCCAGCTCCACCACTTCCGTTGCTTCTCGTACGCTCTCCCCTGGCCGTGTTTCTCCCTCGGCTTCGCTCCTACTTATCGTGCTCATTGTCTTAACCATGACACTCGTCGCGGGGTTGCCCGGTGTGGCCGCCGCTGCCGCGGCGTGGGGCGTTACCCGCTGGACCACGCTGCGCCCCGACTACTTAGCGGGCGCGCTCACCTTGGCCGCGGGCGCGATGCTCGCCCGCGCCCCCTGGCCCGCGGAGGGCTACGCCGGCGATTCGCTGCTCGTGCAACTGCTGTGCGTCGCGGCTATCACGTGTGCCTGCCTCCCGCCCCGCCGCACGTCCTAGATACGCGGCCCCGCCCCAGATGGTTCCCCTCAAAAGGCATTAGTCAGAAGGTGTCTTTGGGGTCAAGGAAACCATCTGCGGCGATGTAAAAGGTTTGTTTGGGGGCAAGGAAACCGTTTGACTAATGCCTTCTGGAAAATGCCATGTGTGAAGTGGCGTCTACGACCCCACCGAACCGGCGGAATCAGTCGAGCCAGCGGCGCTGGCGAGGGATCCGGAGCCCACGGTAGCGGAATGGGATCCGGAACTGGCAGAGCTCGCAGAAGCGGAGCCGGCAGGGCTATCTGCCTGGCGCGGTAACGAACGCGGGACGGCGATGCGGCCGCGAGTAAAGGCGAGGGAGCGGATGAGATCGCGGCCGGGTACCTCGACAAGCACGTAGGTCGCAGCAGAAAGCACACAGCTAACCACCACCGTGAAGACCAGCACCACCGCGAAATCCCCGGCAGAACCGGAGAAGGCCGACACGCCTAAAAGCGGAAAAGCGATGGCCAGCACCGCCACATGCCACATGAAAACCCCATAAGACCAGCGGCCCAACGCCCGCATCACCGCCGAGGAAAGCCAGCTCTCACGGGGCGCCAGCGCCACCGGCACCACGATGCAGGCCCCGCACACAGCGCCCACCGCAATGCGGCGCGCGAACTCGCCAGGCTCCGGGTGGACCAAGCCCTGCGGCCCGAACCACTCGCGGCTGGCCAGCCACACGCAGCCCGCAGCCACCACCCAGCAAACCGGACGCACGATCCGCCCAGCGCGCACGCGCACGCCGGCCGACTCCGCCTCCGCAGCCACCATGCCCACCGCGAACCATGAAAAATACGCCGGTGGCCAAATCTGCGTATTGACATCACCGGATTCATACCCGGCCACAAATGGCAGGAAACCCCAGAACAGACTCAGCACGCCAGCACCAGCAATAAGCACCACCCGCGGGCGCGCCGAGAGCTTATCCAACATCCACACCAAAAGCGGCAACACCGCATAGAAGGCGAACTCCACGCTCAGCGACCACAATTGCGTCAGCCCAGGCACCAGCCCATCGGCGATATACAGCTGCGTGCCGGTCAGGTTGGTGAGGAGTTGCGGGAGGGTTAAGGGGGAGGCGTCGGGAAGCAAGGCGAGTACCGCCACCACACACACCAGATAAAGCGGTGCCAAGCGCGCCACGCGGGAGAGCACATACTGCCGCGCCGTATGCGCGTGCCGCCGGCGCCACAGCAAGAACCCACTGAGCACGAAGAAGACCGCCACGCCGTAGTCCAAGCGCTCGGCCCAGGCCCAGCCGGTAGCCGTCTGGAAGGACACGTGCGTGACCACGACCGCCAATGCGGCCAGCGCACGCACGCCTTCGAGCTCAGGGAGAAAGCGCATGGCCCACTACGATACTATTTTTGCAGTACATCCCTCGACCGATCGGAGCTGACGTGTTCCTTCGCTCGCGCCTAGCGCAGGTGACGATTGCCGCCGCGGTCTTCCTCATCCTCGGGTCCATCCTGCCGCCGCTGTACAACAACCAGTCGAGGCCCCTAGCCACGGACCTGGCCTTCGAGGTCCGCGCGGAACAAGACGGCGCCGCGTTGACCCGGCACACCGCAACCGCACCTGTGGACAAGGATTCGGTGGCACGCACACAGTCCACCATGGACCTCACCGTAGATGGCGAGACCGTCGTGCACATCACCGAGGATTCCCTGCTCAACCGCGAATCCACCTATCCGGTCGCCGGCCCGAACACGACGCAGCACATCGAGATCCCGGCTTTTGACCTGCACGTGGACAACGAGATCGAGCGCGATGGCATGAGCTATTTCTTTCCCGCCGGCGCGGAGCAGCGCTCTTATCCCTTTTTCGATCCCCTGACGCAAAGCGCCAAGCCCATCGATTTCCTTCGCGATGAAAAGCTCGACGGCATCCCCACCTACGTCTTCCACCAGGACGTCGCGCCGGTGTCGCTCCTCCAGGTCTTTGGCTTTGATGCTCACCGCGCCGGCCCCGCGGGTGACTTCTACTCGCCGGAATCCCTGGAGCGCTACCACCTGAAGCCGGCTTCGCACGTCATCCTTGAGCCCTTCTACGCGGTGAGCCGCACGGTGTGGGTGGAGCCCACCACGGGCACCATCGTGAAAGAGGTGCAACACCCGCGCATCTTCTGGGCCACCGACGCCACCCAGGCCCAGGCTATGGTCGACGCCGATGACACTAAGGAGCGTGCGCTTCTCGACGTCCCCCTCACCTGGTCCCCTGACACCCTCACCGAGCACCTCGACTCGGTGCGCCGGGTGATCGACACTGTGAAGGTCTTGGGTATCGTCGGCTGGCTGGGCAAGGCCATCGGCGTGGTGTTGTTGGCGGTAGCGGCCGCGATGTTCATGCGTGGCCGTGGCCAGAACGCTTAAGGGCGTCTGCTGTGTCCTCCTCGCAGTGCTCTGTTCCTCCGGTGTCCGGTTCCCGTGCGGTGAGCTGGGCCCTTGGGCTCTGGGGCGGGGTGCTCGTGCTTGCGGTGTGCTGGCCTTTTCTGCTGCCGGGTGAATTCGTGTGGCGCGATATGGTCCTGCTTGACCGGCCAGCTTTGAGCGCTTCTGCCTTCGGCGCCGGCGACCTGCCTGCGCGCAATGCCCCGCAAGATGGCGTGCTCGCTCTTCTCGGCGGTGCGTGGCTGGCTCGAGTTTTCATCCTTGCCGCTGCGAGTGCCTCGGCGTGGGTAGCGTGCCGGTGGGCACGCACGTCTGGCCCGTGGGCCGCATCCGCGGCGATGGCGTGTGCCGTGGCCAACCCCTTCGTCATTGAGCGCCTCCTGCAGGGCCAATGGTCCCTGGTGGTGGCCGCATGGTTAGCACCCGTGATCGCGTGGGGCTGTCTGCAAGGTCGCCCCCGTCTAGCGTGGCTGGCATTGTGGGCCGCGTCCTTGACGCCCACCGGCGGGCTCTTCGGGGGACTCATCGCGGTTGTCTGTGAGCGCGAAGGGCGAAGAAGGTGGCTTTTTGCGGGCGGCTCGGTGTTGTTGTGGCTGCCGTGGTTGGTTCCAAGCCTCGTGGCTGGACATCCAGCCGCCTTTGGGGACCCCGCCGCCCAGGCCGCGGCCTTCGCCCCGCGCGCAGAAGCCTATGTGGGCACGGTCGGCTCGCTTCTCGGTTTCGGCGGCATCTGGAATGCCGCCGCCGTGCCGGCTTCCCGTGAGAACGGCTTCGCCGTGGCGGGACTAGCGGTCGCCGCCCTCGCCGTCTTGGGCGCCACTCGCCTTCCTCGGCGCGAGCTGCGCCCCCTCGCAGTTTTGGCAGTTGCCGGCATGGGCCTGGCCATCCTCGGCGCGCTGGCGCCTGGGTTGACTGCCTTCGCCGTCGAGCACATCCCCGGCGCGGGCCTGCTGCGCGATTCCTCCAAGCTCACCTTGCTCGCCCTGCCGCTGGCCATTGCCGGAATCGGGGCCCTGCGCCAGCTTCCGGCCGCAGTCGCGCTGTGTGCCTGCCTTCTCCAAGCCCCCGATGCCCCGCGGGAGCTCGCCGTGTTGAAACCACGTGAGACGGGCATCGACCGCCAGCTCACCGAAGAGCTCGACGGGCGCCTGACCTTCTTCGCCGACCGCCCCGCCATGATTACGCTCGACGGCGGCATCGCCCTCGACCCCTACTCCAAAGCCGCCAACAAACTCGACTCCGGCGAGCTCACCGTCGACGGTGTGACAGTGGATGAGCCATCGCCGCGTTACCTCGCAGCCGCCGAGGCCTGGACCAACCGCGACCTCGACCGGCTGGAAGAGCTCGGTGTGGGCGCGGTCGTCGAGGACGGCCGCATCGCCGCCACCACGAACGCGCAACCGGCATCCGCCCCGTGGGGGCTTAGCGCCGCTTGGTGCGCACTTCCGCTTCTAGTAATTCTTCGAAGCGCGCGCCGGTCTTCTCCCACGAAAAAGTAGCCGCCAATTCGCGGGCAGCCTGGCCGAGGCGGGTGCGGAGGAGGGGGTCGTCGACAAGCATGCGCACCGCCGGAGCGAACTCGGACTCGTGGTGGACCAGCACGCCCGTCTTGCCGTCGATGACGCTGTCTTGCAGGCCAAATGCATAACCCACCGTGGGAACTCCATGTTGGGCCGCCTCCATGACTGCCAACCCCCAGCCTTCCTTGCGAGACGGCATGAGGTGAACGTCGGCCCGGGCGAGCAGTGCATGTTTATAGTCCTCGGTGACCTGGCCGCGGAAGCGCACGCCGTCCTCCACCCCGTGGGCGCGCGCATACTCGCGCAGGTGGGATTCCCACCAGCCGGAACCGATGACGTCGAGAAGCGCGCCCGGAATCCGCGCCACGGTGTCCATCGCGTGCTCAATCTGCTTATGCGGCACCAGGCGTGACAGCGTCACCAGGTGGATGTCAGCCTCGCGCTCCAAGGTGGGCACGTGAGACGGCAGGGGGTCCACGCCGTTCTCAATGATGTGCGCGCCGTGAATCCCCAACTTCTCCAAGTCGCGCTTCGAGGCCTCCGAGACCGTCACCCACGTGTTCTCGCGATACAGCGCGGGGACCACGCGAGATTCCAGGAACCAGCCCAGCCGCGCCAGGACGGGCCCGGCCACCGGCCACTGCTCGCGGTGGCAGTGGTGCGTCAGGATCACCACGGGCGCGCGGGTGGCCAGGCGCGCGAAGAAGGGAATGCCGTTGTGGGTATCCACCACGACGTCAGCGCCGCGCGCACCAAACAGCATCCACAACAACGCACGCGGATACACGCTGAACTTGGCCCCGGCGCGCGAATAAAGCACGCCGTTGCGGCGCTCGCGCTTGGCGGCGTTCATGTGGCGCGCGGTGCGGAAGACCACCTCGTGGCCTTGGGCAGCGAGGTACTCGCCGACGCGCTCAAGGTAGCGCTCGGAACCGCCACCCTGCGGGTGGGTGGAATCGCGCCAGCATAAAAGAAGGATTTTCATGACGATGCTTTAGCCTAGTGGGTTATGAAACGCACCCGCGCCTTGGCCACCCTGCGCCGCTCCTGGCGGCTGCTGCGCTCCTTCCGCTTCGAGCAGACAGCGCCCGCCATCTTTTATGGCGGTTTGGCTGAGGACACCGCCGCGCTTGTCGACGCCCTCTCCCGCGATCATTCTTTGTCCCTCACCGGCGCGCGCGTGCTCGACGTCGGGGGCGGGCCCGGCTATTTCGCGTCCGCCTTTGCTCAGCGCGGTGCCAGTTATGTGGGGCTGGAGCCGGACGTGGGTGAAATGGCCGCCGCCGGCATCTCAGTGGCCCAGGCCGTGCGCGGCGACGGCACGTGCTTGCCCTTCGCGGATGACACCTTCGACATCACGTATTCCTCCAACGTGGCCGAGCACATCCCCAACCCGTGGGACATGGGCCAGGAAATGCTGCGCGTGACCAAGCCCGGCGGGCTGGTGGTCTTGAGCTACACGGTGTGGCTGGGACCTTTCGGCGGGCACGAGACCGGCCTGTGGGAGCACTACGTGGGCGGCGAGTTCGCCCGGGACCGCTATACCCGCCGCCATGGGCACCCACCGAAGAACGTCTTTGGCTCCTCGCTCTTTGCGCTTTCCGCACGCGAAGGCCTGGACTGGGCGCGCGGCGTGACGTCGCAAGGCTCGCAGCTCCTCGCGGCCTTTCCTCGCTACCACCCTGCCTGGGCCTGGTGGGTGACCAAGGTGCCGGTGCTGCGGGAGCTTGTGACCTCCAACCTGGTCATCGTCCTGCGCGCCTGATGGCTGAGTCAGACTTAGTCGAGGCGCCTGCGCAGAGAAGCCAGCCAGAGCGCCACGCCCACGGCCGCGAAGTACACCAGCGCCCCGTCACGGCCCCAAGGCGGGAATAGCGCCACGTCCTGGCCGGTAGCGAAGACGCCGTTGAGGAAGGGCAGCCAGCCGGTGAGGCGCGCGCCGCCGGGGATGAGCCACAGCGCGTTTTCTACCAAGAGCGCCCAGACCGTCAGCGCCGCGATGCTCAACGCCGGGGAGCGCAGCAGCCGGCCCAGCGCCACACCGTAGCCCACCGCCAACCACGCGTACACCGGGCCGAGAGCCACCATGCGCAGGCCCGCGAAGAAGTTCACCTGCCCATAGAGCACCGGGAAGAACGTGGGCAGGAGCAGCAGGCACAGGCTGACGCTGAGCAGTGTCGCGGCCGCCGCGAGCGCGCCCAGGAAGCACCAGCGGGCCAGCTGATCCAGCCCTGACCACGGCGCCGCCGCACGCAAGGCCCGCGATCCGGCGGTGGCCTGCGCCCACGCCCCCAATGCCGCAAACACGATGCTGCCCAGGTAGATGGGCCAATACGCCGCATTAGTAGTGTCCACGGACTGCGCCTGAAGGATGCCTCCCGCGGACTGGACGTGCTCCGCCACCGCTGCCACCCCGAAGGTCACCGCCAGCGGCAGCGCAAACCCCAGCGGCACGGCGACCCGCACCAGCGGGCCGCGCGCCCCGCCCAGGCGCACAGACTCGGCGCGCAGGCTTATCCGCCAGCGTTGCCACGCCTTCATGCCCGTGCCCCTAGCTCCGGGATCAGCGCCGCCACGGCGGATTCGAGGTCGGGGGCGCCGGTGGAGGCGATGACGTCCTCAAGGGAGCCGTGGGCAAGAGCCGTGCCCTGGCTGAGGATGGTTACCAAGGCGTCGGCAACCTCGGTCGTGGCCTCCACCTCGCGCAGATGATGCGAGGCCACGATCACGCAGCGACCCTCCTCCGCCCACGCGGCAAGCAACTCACGCAGCCACCACACGCCCTGGATATCTAGGCCGTTGAGCGGCTCATCCAGCACAATGTTGCGCGGGTTTCCCGCCAAGACGCTGGCGATCCCCAGGCGCTGGCGCATGCCCAACGAGTAACCTCCGATGGGGCGCCGCGAAGCCTCCTCGAGCCCGACGGCCCGCACCAGCGCCTCCGCCTTTTCCACCGGCGCGCCTGCGAGGGCGCACATCCACTGCAGGTGGCGCAGGCCGGTGTGCTGCGGTGAGAAATCTTCTGCGCTCAAGTAGCTGCCCACGTGGCGCAACGGATAGTCGGTACCGCGCAGCTCCCGCCCGTCCACCAGGACCCTGCCGCCGCGCGGGCGCAAGCTTCCGGAAAGGCAGCCGAGGAGCGTCGACTTTCCGGTGCCGTTAAGCCCCACGACGTAATTGATGCGGCCATCAGCGAAGGTGCAAGAAAGGGGCTCTTCCGGTTTTAGAGTGCGTAGCGGGG
>NZ_KV794740.1:0-340 GCF_001808895.1 Corynebacterium sp. HMSC070E08 | reverse complement strand
AAGTATTTTGCCGAAGAGACACGCTGGTAATCCGCTTCCAGTTTGTCTATGACTACCGAACCGAGTACTCGGTCAAGCGGATGTGCCACGTGTTAAAGCTCAATCGCTCCTCGTTCTACAAATGGGTCAACACCCGCGAAAAACGCAGGTTAAAGACGTGTTCCGATGCCCTTCTTGGTGCGAGAATCAAGACTATCTTCGATGATGAGCACGGGCTTTATGGTGCTAAACGCATCGCTGCAAGCCTCAACGACGATACGGACTTTCCTCCGATCAATCACAAGAAGGTCGCACGCATCATGAAATCCATGGGGCTGAAAGGCTTTAGTAAACGGCGTCG
>NZ_KV794739.1:0-75398 GCF_001808895.1 Corynebacterium sp. HMSC070E08 | reverse complement strand
CGCCGCAAATCCACACGAAATGTCCCTTAAGCCGTGGCACGGAGGGCTATCTCACCTACTGCGGCACCTAAGAGTGCAAAACAGAAAGAAACACACCACCGCCCCGAGGTCTCCGTAGGAAAGGAAACGGAGTCTCGGGGCGGTGGTGTGTCTCTATCTTTCACTGCCGCGCTCCCGGTCGGTTTCTCAGGCCGACCGCCCCGCGCGGCTGGGGTTCTCTCTATCTCTCGCATGCGCTCTCTCAAACGCACAACATAAGTATGGAGCATCCTCCTTGGCGAAGCGTTCCGATGCACTGGACGCTTCCTGCCAGTTACTGAGAGTTACCTGCGAAGCGAAACGGGACTACTTGGACTCAAGCTGCAGAGTCTTCTGCGTGTACTCCCACATCTCGTCGTAGAGCTTCTTGTCCTTGGAGAGCTTGGTGCCGTAGGACGGAATCATTTCCTGGATCTTATCGCCCCACTGAATCATGTTTTCGCCGAAGCAGCGCTCCAGCAACTCAATCATGATTGCCGGGGTGATGGAGGCACCCGGGGAAGCGCCGAGCAGGCCGGCGATATTGCCCTCAGGGTTGTTGATGAGGGTGGTACCGAACTCCAGGGAGCCGAACTGCGGTGCACCCGCCGGCTTAATGACCTGGACGCGCTGGCCAGCGATGACGGTCTCCCAATCGGCCGGATCAGCGCTCGGGACGTATTCCTTCAGGGTTTCAACGCGCTTGTCGAAGTCCTTGAGGACCTCGGTCACCAGGTACTTGGTCAGACCAAACTCCTGTGCTGCCACGCCCAGGTAAGAGGTGATGTTGTCCGGACGGATGGACTTGAACAGGTCCAGGTAGGAGCCCTTCTTCAGGAACTTCGGGGACCAGCCACCGTAGGGGCCAAACAGCAGGCCTTCTTCACCGTCGATGACACGGGTGTCCAGGTGCGGCACGGACATCGGCGGAGCACCGACGGCAGCCTTGCCATAGACCTTGGCGTGGTGCTGCTTGACCAGCTCCGGGTTCTTGGAGCGCAGCCACAGGCCGGAAACCGGGAAGCCGGCGAAACCAGAGACCTCACGGACACCGGCCTTGCGCAGCAGATCAAGCGCGTAACCGCCGGCGCCGACGAAGACAAACTTGGCGTGGACAGCCTGGTAATCACCGGTGTGCAGGTTCTTTGCCACCACGCGCCACTTGGAACCGTCACGCTTAATATCGACGACCTCGTGGCCGTAGCGGATTTCGGTGCCTGCAGCCTTAGCTGCGGTGAAGAACTGCTTAGCCAGGGCGCCAAAGTTAACGTCAGTACCGGCATCGGTCCACGAGATGGCAACCTTTTGGGAACCGAAATCACGGCCCTCAGACATCAGGGGCAGCTTCTCCTGGAAGGTAGCGTCATCATCGCTGAACTGCATGTTCGGGAACATGTGGTTGTCCTTCAGCGCGTCAAAGCGGCGCTTCAGGTAATCCACCTGAATGGAACCCTGCGCGAAGGATACGTGCGGAACCGGGTTGATAAAGGCCTTCGGGTCAGTGAGGATGCCGTTGTTGAGCTGGTGGGACCAGAACTGGCGGGACACCTGGAACTTCTCGTTGATGTTCAGGGCCTTGGAAACGTCGATGCGGCCGTTCTTCTCCGGGGTGTAGTTCAACTCGCACAGTGCAGAGTGGCCCGTACCGGCGTTGTTCCACGGGGAGGAGGACTCAAGAGCAGGACCGTCCAAGCGCTCGAACACCATCTGAGTCCAGCTGGGCTCGAGTTCACGCAGCATGGCGCCGAGGGTGGCGCTCATGATACCTGCACCAATGAGTGCGACCTCAACCTCGTCTACTACTTGTGCTGTCTTCTTATCGGAGGACACTGTACTTATTACCTCTTAGAGTCGATGTATTCGATGTGGTCAAATGCCCTGCGCATGTGGGTGCGCAGGGCGCGGTGAGAAAGCGCTCGACGATGCTAAGGCCAAGCCGGCATACAGACCTCCACTCAGGAAGATCCGTCAAGCATTAATTCCACCTTACGCCCCTTCCTGCGAAATAGGCATTCCTCGAAACATAAATGCCCGAATCCCAAACCACCACCCCTTTTGAGGTGCAGGGCATATCAGCTCAGCTCCCCGCCCATCCGGACGGATCTGACCGCACGACCTATCATGAGCTCCATGACATTTGACAAACTCGAATGGTCAGAAGATCTTCTCGGCCCAGACTTTCAGGCTGCCACGCTCGAACTCGGCACCGATCCCGATGGTGAAGGCGATGTCTGCGCGACTCTCGTGCGCTACAGCCCCGCCGCCAACGCCCACGACGATCGCCCCGCCCTAGTGTGGGTCCACGGCATGACAGACTACTTCTTCCACGAGCACGTGGCCCGCTACTTCTATGAGCTTGGCTACGCCTTCTATGCAGTCGATTTGCGCAAATGTGGTCGCTCCCGCCGGGAGGGGCAAACCTGGCACTACATCAGTGATGTGCAGTATTACGATGCCGACCTCAACGCGGCCCTCGACGCCCTCCCCAACCCACGTGTCGTCATCATGGGACACTCCACAGCCGGCACCATCATCGCTCTGTGGCTCGATCGTCTTCGCCGCCACGACCCCGCGCGTTTCAGCCGTATCGCCGGTGTCGTTTTCAACAGCCCGTGGCTGGCCATGATGGGAATGTCGGAGGGCGCTTATGAGGTGGTCAAGCGCATAGTTTATGCCGGCGCTGCTATCGCTCCACGCGTCGAGCTACCCGCCGGGGATCTCACCACCTACGGGGAATCCATCCATTCCCACGAACAGGGCGAGTGGGATTTTGATCGCCGCTTGAAACCGCTGGGCGGGCACGCGAAATACTTGGGCTGGGTCGCTGCTGTTTTCCACGGCTTCGACGCCATCCATTCCGGGCGTATCACCATTGGAGTTCCACTGCTGACGATGACCTCGGCGCGCTCACAACTTGATCAGCCCTATAGCGAGTCCTCCAACACGGCCGATGTCGTCGTCGATGTCCGGCAAAGTCAGCGCTGGGCTAAGGAGCTGAGCTCGCGCTACACCCTCCACGTCGTCCAAGATGGCCGCCACGACCTTTTCCTCTCTCGGCCCGAACCGTTGGAGGACGCGCTGAATGCCGCGGCCGAGTGGCTTCGCGTCGTTGCGCCGATAAACGCAGAACAGCGTGCTCAGTAAGTGTGCGCGCTGCGCGCTCTTCGACCTCCAGAAGCCGCGGCTGTAGAACCTTTAGAATGGTCGCCATGACTTCTGCACAGCACTTTGATCTCGTCATCATTGGCACCGGGTCGGGAAACTCCATCCCCTCCCCCGAGTTTGACGATAAATCTATCGCCATCATTGAAAAGGGAACCTTCGGAGGTACCTGCCTCAACGTGGGCTGCATCCCTACAAAAATGTACGTCTATGCGGCCGACGTTGCGCTTGCTGCGCGTGAAGCCACGCGCCTTGGCGTCAGCGCCCACGTGGACGCTGTGGACTGGGAGGGCATTGTCAAGCGCGTTTTCGACAACCGCATTGATCTGATCGCCCAAGGCGGCGAAGAGTACCGCCGCGGGGAGGAGACCCCAAATATTACGGTCTTTGACCAACACGCGCGGTTCATCGGGCCAAAGACCCTGCAGGTGGGCGAGGACATTATTACTGGTGGCAACATCGTCATCGCTACCGGTTCGCGCCCGGTACTACCTGAGCCCTACGCCAGCGCAACTGCCCCGATCCATACCAACGAAGACATCATGCGCCTGGATAAACAGCCCCGCAGCCTCATCGTTGTCGGCGGCGGCTACATCGCTATGGAGTTCGCCCATGTCTTTGACGGCCTGGGCACCAAGGTGACCGTGGTCAACCGCTCGGAGACATTCCTCCGCTTCCTCGATGAAGACCTACGCTCACGCTTCAACGTCATCCTGCGAGAGCGTTTCGATGTCCGCATCGGTAGCGCCACGGCGGTGGAAGAAACCGCAGACGGTGTGCGCCTCACCTTGGATAACGGTGACGTCCTGGAAGCAGAGGCAATCCTTGTCGCCACCGGCCGCCAGCCTAACGGCGACCTGATGGATCTCTCCGCCAGTGGGATCGAGATGCACGAGGACGGACGCATCAAGGTCGACGAGTACGGCCGCACCACTTGTGAGGGCGTGTGGGCGCTGGGCGACGTCTCCTCGCCCTACATGCTCAAGCACGTCGCCAACGCGGAGCAGCGAGCAGTGCAGCACAATCTGTTGCACCCAGAGGATCTTCAGCCCATGCCCCACGAGCACGTTCCCGCCGCCGTCTTCACCCACCCGCAGATTGCGACCGTGGGCCTCACCGAAGCCCAGGCCCGCGAGCAGGGCTACGACGTCACAGTGAAGGTACAGAACTTCGGCGATGTCGCCTATGGCTGGGCCATGGAGGATTCAACGGGCGTCTGCAAGCTCATCGCCGACCGCTCGACCGGTCAGCTCCTCGGCGCTCACCTCATGGGCCCGCAAGCCTCCACTCTCATACAACAGTTAATCACCGCAATGAGCTGCGGCCTCGACATGCGCACGTTCGCCCGTTCACAGTATTGGATCCACCCGGCGTTGCCGGAGGTCGTCGAAAATGCCGTTTTGGGACTAGAGTGGCTAGAGTGATCGTTACAGATCGTTCAGTGATTTATTTCACACTACCCTTGAACTAATTTCCCCTTATTTATCTATTGGCATTACAAGGCCACCTTAACGCCCGCAACATCACTCAGCCAGCTTTCAGGGTTTAACCCAATTTGGGGGTACCCCTGCCGCTTGCGTAAAAGAACGCTCCAACTAGCGTGCATTTTGGCTGACCGTTGGATAGGTTTTATACAGACACCGGAACGAGTCGATGGTCTCTGTCGGCTCAGTGTGTTTTGGGGATACCAAACTCATCCCTATCCCTGTGAATCGAGGCTCCTCCGCCAGGAGGCCTTGCACGTACGACATTAAGGAATTTTGATATGCGTATCCGCAATGCAGCCCTCGCCGGCGCTACCGCTCTCGCAGTTGCCTTCGGCGGCTCCACCGTTGCCACCGCAGCCACCTTCGACGGCTCCAACACCACCGAAGCTGTCGAAGACGCAAAGGGCGGTCAGCCTTACGACAAGCCTGAGGGCTCCCTGTCCTCCAAGGTTGGCGGCTGGTTCAACGTCGACGAGGACGACAACATCGGCACCGAGGCTGACGGCCGTGCCATCTTTGGTTCCTCCAAGTCTGAGCACTGCGATGAGGGCGAAGCTGGCGAGTGCACCACCATCGGCGACCAGCCGACCTGGGCCAAGACCTTCTACGGCGTAGGCGTTGCTAGCGCCGTCGCTTCCATCGCCGGCCTCATCGGCGTGGTCTACAACTTCTTCGTCCACGGCCCGTCCTTCTAAGACGCCCCACACACTTTCCGAAAGGCTTAAACTTCATGCGTAACTTCCGCACCGCCGCTGTTGCTGCTGCAACCGCCGCCTCCGTTGCTTTCGCTGGCACCTCCGTTGCTTTCGCTGCTGAGAACACCGAGGAAACCTCCCTCTCCTCCGAGCTGTCCTCCGCAAACGAGAAGGTCAAGGAGGACGACAGCGACGCTACCCTGTCCTCCAAGTGGGGCGACGCTACCGAGGGTGACAAGAAGGTCACCGGCGCTGACCTCTTCGGCGAGAACACCGCTGATGACACCACCAACCCGACCTGGGCTAAGGCTTGGCGTGAGGGCACCTACGCTGCTATCGGCTCCGCCATTGCAGGTGCCCTGTTCGCTGCGTACAACTTCGCTGTGTACAACCACATCATTCCGGCACACGTGCTGGACCCGATCTTCCGCCGCTAATTAGTACGCGGACTCGCTGATTAGCTCAGCGCCTTAGAAAGCGCCCATCTCCTTATACGGAGGTGGGCGCTTTGTCTATCTCCGACCTCTGGCGCAACGGGCGCACGCACCCCCTCCAAACTGACGAAAGTGCTCCGGATCCTTGAAGAATCCGGAGCACTTTCGTCAACAAGGGCAGCTCTATGCGTCTTAAGAGGTACTGTCTTAAGACCGAGCCTTACCGCCTCTTAGGCTAGTCGAGTTCACCAGGCAGGGTAAGAATCTCGTTTCCATCATCGGTGATAACGATGGTGTGCTCGAACTGGGCGGTGAACTTGCCATCGGTGTTCTGGACGGTCCAGCCGTTGTCCCAAATCTCATAGTCCAGCGATCCCAGGTTGATCATCGGCTCGATGGTCAGCGTCATTCCCGGCTCGAGGATGTCGCGGTAGGTCATAGAGTCATAGTGCAGCACGACGAGGCCGTTGTGGAAGGTGGGGCCCACACCGTGGCCAGTGAAATCGGTAACCACGTTGTAGCCGAAACGATTGGCATAAGACTCAATAACGCGACCAATAACGTTAATCTCACGGCCGGGCTTCGCCGCCTTGATGCCGCGCATCATCGCTTCCTTCGTGCGCTCCACCAACAGCTTGTGCTCCTCCGAGACATTGCCGGCGAGGAAGGTGGCGTTGGTATCGCCGTGCACACCATTCTTGAAGGCAGTGACGTCGATATTGACGATGTCGCCATCCTCAATCACCGTGGTATCCGGGATGCCGTGGCAGACAATCTCATTGAGGGACACGCAGCAGGATTTCGGAAAGCCCAAGTACCCCAGCGTCGACGGGTAGGCACCGTGATCGCACATGTACTCGTGCGCAACGCGGTCAATCTCATCCGTGGTCACGCCGGGAGCAACAGCTTTCCCGGCTTCCTGCAGAGCGTTGGCCGCGATGCGTGAGGCCTCACGCATAGCCTCAATGACCTCCGGGGTCTGCACAAACGGCTCGCCCTGCGCTTCCTGGACCGTATCCTTCCACACGTACTCTGGGCGTTCAATATCCTTCGGTACCGTGCGGATTGGAGTATCTTTTTCTTGTTTCAGCATCGCGCGCTTAGTCATAACTACTCATGGTAGCCCTCTTCCCCAGCACCCGACAAAGAGCACCATTGGCGCGCTCATAAGCGCGCGCTATTGCTCTTGTGCGGGAGCAACCTCGCCGTGGCCTTCCGCGCGGAAGGCGTCCAAACGCTGTAGGAAGTTATCAGTGATGTTGACCGAAATCGTCGAGCCACCGCCCAACACCACGAGTGTGGCAAAAGCAATGTCATCATCGCGGAAGCCGGTAAACCACGCGTGCGAGCCGTCGTTGATTTCTGCCTCACCGGTCTTTCCATAAATGGTTCCCTGTGCTTGCATACCCGCCGCAGTACCGCTCGCCACCACCTGACGCATCATGTCCCGTACCTGATTCAGCGTCTCTTCACTCGGCGCGGGGACCTCCTCGGAAACCTTGGTCTCCCGTGTCTCGATGAGAGTCGGCGTCGGGGTCTTGCCAGCCGCTACCGTCGAAGAAACAAGCGCCATGCCAAAGGGAGAGACAAGGTCAAGGCCCTGGCCATAGCCGGCTTCCGTGCGTTCAAGCGGGGTTTCTCCCTCTGGGATCGATCCGGTAATCGTCGAGAGCCCCGGCACCTCGTAGTCGATGCCCAGCCCGTATTGCTTGCCCACGTCGCGAAGCTCACCCTTGGGGAGGTCGGTCGAGATCTGCGCGAACGTGGTGTTGCAGGATTGTGCAAAGGCTTGGCGCAGCGGTACCGAGCCGAGCGAGAACCCGTTGTAGTTGGTCACGGTGCGCCCGTACAGATCCATGGTGCCCGGGCAGGGCACGATGGAATCTGTGGACAGGCCTTGCTTGTCGACGCCCGCCGAGGCCGTAATAATCTTGAAGACCGATCCGGGAGGGAACTGGCCTTGGAGGGCGATGTCGCCCTTCTTATCTGCTTCCGGGGTTTGCGCCACGGCCAGAATTTCGCCCGTGGAGGGGCGCATGGCCACAATCATGGCCTCGTACCCGGGGTGCAGATTAATGGCTTCTTGCGCAGCACGCTGAACGTCATAATCCAGCGAAACCTTGATGGACGGAGCCGCTTCGGGCTCGTGATACTCGACGTCGGATAGCGCAGCCCCGTGTTCGTTCACGACAGAGACGGACCAACCATTCTTGCCATCGACTTCTTCAGAAACCATGGATCGCACACGGGAGAGGATGTCGGGTGCCAGGCCGGTATCGCGAGTGATGAGCGCCGGCTCCTCATTGAAGCGAATCCCCTTCTGGTTTTCCAGGACGGGACGCAGCCTCGCTGCCTGGGCCTCGTTGAGAATGGTGACCGAGTAGGAGCCATCGATTCCTTCGAGGTTTGTGGCAAGTTCGCCAGAATCAACCTCCGGAATGGAATCATCCTCCCGATGCGCTTGGCTCAAAGCGCCGGAAATCTTAGCTGCCAGCGGACGCGGGTCATCGACAGCGTCGGTATCGACAACAAGGCGGTATTGCAGCCCCGGTGACATCAGCTCGACGCCATCGGAGGAGACCACGCCTGCGCGCTTCGGCGCGACTGAGCGCAGCTCGAGGTGCTGGTGTGCGCCGAGATCGGGGTGAATGATGCTGGGCTGCCAGCGGACAGTCCAGTCCTTGTCCTTGCGAGTCAAGGCCATAGACGTGTCATAGCGGAGGGAACGATTACGCGGCAGCGTCCACGTCACTGAATAGTGCGCGGTGGCCTGAGCCTCTTCCTGATCTACCCCGGTCAGCTCGACGTCAAGGCCCTC
This sequence comes from Corynebacterium sp. HMSC070E08, assembly GCF_001808895.1. NCBI lineage: Bacteria > Bacillati > Actinomycetota > Actinomycetes > Mycobacteriales > Corynebacteriaceae > Corynebacterium > Corynebacterium sp. HMSC070E08. The sequence continues at coordinate 66,784 of NZ_KV794739.1, read as the reverse complement.
TGCTTGGAGGCCGGCGAAGGTGGCGTCGAGGGTGTTCGTGGCGGTGGTTCCGTCATCGATCAGCTGTACCAGCTCTTCATTGTTGCGAGTTTCCATGCTCTCAAGAAACTCTTCTGCAATTGGGCGCGCGGACACCGGCTTGGGGGTACATCCCACCACAGACGACGCCGCGAAACCTACCGCACCCAGCAGCGCCACGAACCTCTTCATGCTTGGGCAGCGTAGCAGCCTGGGGCGGCGCGGCGGCCACCCCACACCGCAGGGCGTGCTACTTGGTAACGCGAACCTCAGCCTTGGCGCCTTCCACGGCCTCGAGGCCTTGCTCCTCCGCCAGGCGCATCGCTTCTTCGATGAGCGTTTCCACGATCTTGGATTCAGGAACGGTCTTGATGACCTCACCCTTGACGAAGATCTGGCCCTTGCCGTTACCGGAGGCCACACCGAGGTCTGCATCGCGGGCCTCGCCCGGGCCGTTCACCACGCAGCCCATGACGGCCACGCGCAGCGGGAATTCCATACCGTCGAGGCCCTCGGTGACTTCGTTGGCCAGCTTGTAGACGTCCACCTGTGCGCGGCCACAGGACGGGCAGGAGACAATCTCCAGCTTGCGCGGGCGCAAGTTGAGGGACTGCAGGATCTGGTCGCCGACCTTGATTTCTTCCACCGGATCCGCCGAGAGGGACACGCGGATGGTGTCGCCGATGCCTTCGGCAAGCAGGGCGCCGAAAGCAACCGAAGACTTGATGGTGCCCTGGAATGCGGGGCCGGCCTCGGTAACACCGAGGTGCAGCGGGTAGTCAGACTGAGCGGCGAGCTGGCGGTAGGCCTCCACCATGACGACTGGGTCATTGTGCTTGACGGAAATGGCGATATCGCCGTAGCCGTGCTCCTCGAAGAGGCCAGCCTCCCACAGTGCGGACTCGACGAGGGCCTCTGGGGTTGCCTTGCCGTATTTCTCCATGATGCGCTTGTCCAAGGAACCTGCGTTGACGCCGATGCGAATCGGAATACCGGCATCGCCCGCCGCCTTGGCAACTTCCTTCACGCGACCATCAAATTCCTTAATATTGCCCGGGTTAACGCGAACAGCGGCGCAGCCGGCGTCGATGGCAGCGAAGATGTACTTGGGTTGGAAGTGGATGTCGGCGATCACCGGGATCGGAGACTTCTTGGCAATCGCGGGCAAAGCCTCCGCGTCAACCGTCTTCGGGCAGGCAACGCGAACGATGTCGCAGCCCGATGCGGTCAGCTGGGCAATCTGCTGGAGGGTGGCGTTAACGTCGTGCGTCTTCGTCGTGGTCATCGACTGCACTGAAATGGGGTGATCAGAGCCCACGCCCACCTGGCCAACCATGAGCTGGCGCGTCTTGCGGCGCGGCGCCAAGGTAGGAGGTGGGCCGTCGGGGATTCCAAGACCAATAGGGGTCGACATGTGCGCTCCTTGCTAATTGGGGTTTAACGCCCCCACTCTAGCACCGCACAAGACAGCGGGATCACTAGCCAAAGAGCCGAATCGGGTTGACCACATCCGCAATCATGATGAGCGCGCCCACCGCCATGAGGAGGAAAGCCAGCACATAAGTAATCGGCATGAGCTTGGTATAGTCTGCCGGCCCCTTCGGCTCCTTGCCCATGAGGCGGCGCAAAGCATCGCGGATCTTCTCATAGATGATGACGGCGATGTGACCACCATCAAAAGGCGGCAACGGGATGAGGTTAAACAGCGCGAGGAAGAAATTGAGGGTGGCCAACATCATAAAGAAGGAAGACCACAGGCTGCGCTCCACCAGTTCACCGCCTACGCGGGAAGCACCCACCACGGACATCGGCCCGTTGACATCGCGCTCCTGCCCAAAGATGGAAGCCACCACGCCAGGGATTTTCGCTGGGAATTGCGCGAGTCCTTGGACCGTGGCGTTGAGTGCATAGCCCGAGTAGCGGGCGGTCGCCGGGATAGCGTCGACAAAGGAGTAGGTCTCCCTGATGTCGATTACCTGGTTACTCATGCCGATGGCACCGACCTCCACCAGTTGCCCCTCGGCGTTGAGCCGGGTCACCGTCGCCAGGGTGATATCGAAGTCACGCGGAGCGCCATCGCGCTCAACGGTGAGGGTGACGGTATCGCCGGGATAGTTCATGACCGTATCGCGCAGCTGCGCGAAGGAGTCCATGGTCTCGCCATTGAGTGCTAGGACGATATCCCCGGACTCCACGCCCGCCTCACCAGCTGGGCCCAGCCCTTGGCAGGAATCTAGGGTGCCGTCAGCCTTCTGGTTCACAGCACAGGACACTTCACCAACGCGCGGACGGACATCCGCGTCTGGGTTGGGCAGGCCCGTGGTCATGGCGATGAGCAGCAGGATAATGAAACCCAACAAGAGGTTCACCGTGATGCCGCCGGCCAGCACGATGACGCGCTGCCACGCCGGCTTCTTGTACATGGCGTAGGGCTCTTCCTCCTCTGTGAGGAACTCATCCTGCGCCGTCATGCCCGCGATATCGCAAAAGCCACCCACTGGAAGAGCTGCGAGGCCGTATTCGGTGTGGCCGCGCGTAAAGGATGCGACGCGCGGACCAAAGCCAATGAAGTAACGCCGCACACGCATACCGAAGGCACGGGCGGTGAACATGTGGCCGGCCTCGTGCAGGGCAACGGTAATGCCGATCCCCAAGGCGAAGAGGACTATGCCGAGGACATTTGCCATAAAGTAGACGGCTTTCTAACGAGCGAGTGAATCCACCAACGCATTTGCGCGACGGCGGGCCTCACCTTCCACGGCGAGGACATCATCGACGCTAGAGGGTACACCAGCGAACTCCGAGGCCTGACCCACGACGTGGCTAACCACGTCAACAATTTCCGGGAAGTGGATGCGGCCCGCCAGGAAAGCAGCCGCTGCCTCCTCGTTCGCAGCGTTATATACAGCGGCATGCGTGCCGCCGGCAGCGGCCACCTCGCGGGCAAGGCGAACGGCTGGGAAGGCTTCGTCATCGAGCGGCTCGAAGCGCCAGTCATGAGCGGCGGAAAAGTCCAACGCCGGCTGAGCGCCGGGTACTCGGTGTGGCCAGTCCAGCGCCAACGAGATCGGCAACTTCATCGACGGCGGGGAACACTGCGCAATCGTGCAGCCATCGGTGAAGGTGGCCATGGAGTGCACGATGGATTGGGGGTGAACGGTGACATCAATAAGGTCCGGGTGGATGTCGAACAGCAAGGTCGCCTCGATGAGCTCAAGGCCCTTATTCACCAAAGTCGCCGAATTCAGGGTGTTCATCTGCCCCATCGACCACGTCGGGTGCTGCGCTGCTTGCTGCGGGGTGACATCCCACATCTCCTCGCGGGTCCACCCGCGGAAAGGACCGCCAGAGGCGGTAAGAACGAGGCGCTCAAGCTCCACACCGCTGCCCGCACGCAAGCATTGCGCCATGGCGGAATGCTCGGAATCCACCGGAATAATCTGCCCCTCCCCCGCCAAGCGGGTGACGATGGAGCCGCCGGCGACGAGAGATTCTTTGTTCGCCAACGCCAACAGCTCGCCCTTCTCCAAAGTGGCGATGGTGGATGCCAAACCCATGGATCCAACAAGCGCGTTGAGAACCTTATCCGCATCGATGGCCTTGACAAGTTGTTCTGCGGAGTCTGGGCCCGACAGCACAGCGCCGCCGAGAGCCTCGGAAACGGTGCGGGCTGCTTCGGGCTTAGCGACGGCCACGTGGTCAAACGAAAGGTTGAGAGCGCGGGCCTGCTCAATAACGAGCTGTGGGTTGGACCCACCGGCAGCGATACCCACGACTGTGAATTTATCCGGATTATCCGCGATAACTTCCAGAGCCTGGGTGCCAATCGAACCAGTAGAGCCGAGAATCAGAATGCGTTGGGTACTCACCCTGTTCACCCTAGCCGGAGTCATAGGCGCTCCGATAGCGAAAGGCGGGGGTGTTTAATCGCGGTTGTCGGCAGGATCATTTAAACTACTACACAGAATAACTGGCATTTTTCGTGCGCTCGCTCGAGTCAACAAGTTCTAACCAGGGTGAGCTGCATGTACACGCAAAGGAGAGCAAGTGTCTTCCCACAAGCCGGCATCGCAGGTTTTCGACGGCGTATCCACCGATGACGTCCCGTCCGCAGGTTTCGGTTGGTCCCGCATCAGCCGCTCGGGCGTACAGATCGCCGGCTGGACGTCCGTCGTCTTCCTGCTTGCTTATAACTTTGGTAACCACAAGGGCCACGTGGAGACGATCTGGCTCATCACCCTGGCAGTCCTTATCGCCCTCGGTTTGGTGATTTACACCCTGCAGCCGAAGCTCTCCCAGGTGCGCACCCTGACCGCCCGTAACAAGCCGGTAGGCCACGAGGAGCCGGACTGGGCATACGAGCAGAAGACCGTTCACAACGTCTACGCTTCCCTGACCGATGATGAGCTACGTGCCCTCAACATCGAGCCTTCTCGCGTTGCCCACCTTCGTGGTGTGACCGAAGGCCGCCACGCTGCCAAGCCGGTGGCTAACTAACGCTTCTTCGCTTTAAATAAAGCTCCCTTTCTGCAGTTCACGAATGGCCTGCTAAAAGGGAGCTTTGTTTTATCTTTTTCGCCCCCTAGGTCACGTAACGGTTGACCACCGCGTAGATTTCCGGGGTTCGCTCCTGTGCTCTGTTTCCGGCAAAGCGCCAGACACCGGCGTAAACCAGCGCCGGAACCAGCAGCGAAACCATTACTGCAACGTAAAGCAGCCAGCCTCCTCGCTCGTAAACGAGGGCAGAAACCACGATCCCCGGAAGCGCGGGCACCCATACCAACAGCATGCCGACAAACGCAGTGAGGAAAGCACCAGCGGAATAGCCAGATTTATCATTCCACCGGTTCTGCCCAGGGGCGGACAAGGGATAAGGATTGAGCACCGTCAACCCCAAGCCCACCGCCGCCGTGGAGATAAACACTCCTAGGGCCACAGCTGTGCTCAACATGCCCAAGGTGACGTCATCACAAAAGACAAGAACCACTACGGCAAGCAGAACAAACCCAATCAAAGGAATAGTCACGTGTGCGAGGTGGCGCGCATGAAGGATGGTGCGCGGGGCAACCGGCGCCACCATGTGGACCCAGTTCGATGGCCCGTCGAAGCCATAATCATTAGCCAAGAGCGAAGAGAGCACGATTGCGCTGAAGCACAGCATAAAATAGGCGGTGAAGTCCTCGCCCTTCCACAGCTGATAGAGCGTCACCACGCCAAACAGAGGCATCATGTACAGCATGCCTGTTTGCCGCTTGTCACGGGTGAGATAACGCAACGCGCGGGTATATTCCATCGCCGCCGGACTGGAATAAGACCACGCGCCCAACTCCAACTTGGATACTCCCTTGCCCGTCACCTCGCTGGCTGCGTCACCACCCGCTCCCGGATTGCGCATGAGGCCGGTTATCTGACGGGACCACACCCATGCCAACAGGCCAAGGCTGGCCACCGCGATCAGTAGTTGGGCTAGGGCGGTGATGAGCTGGCCGTCGGCAAGCGCGAGCGCCCACCCCACCCCTGCGCCAAACGGGGTCCAGGCGCTGACAGCGCCTACCGTGTTTAGCGGCGGCAAAGACTCCAAGACGCTCTGCGCCTGCAGCATGCCAAAGACGAGCAGGCCCATAACCACCATCGCCGCGATTTGGGTGCGGGATTTCTGGGAATCTGCGATAGCGGAAGCCACTTGGCCAAGGCATTCGCCGAAGATAATGGTCGTGACACACGACAGAACCATGCCGACGACGAAGGGCACTGCGGCCCACCCAGGCCCCGTCAGTATAAGGAAGATGCTGCCGATGATCGCATATACCAGGGAAAAGACAACCGACATGATGGCGCGGGTAGTCAACAAGCTGGAAAGGAAGAGGCCCGGAAGAACCTCGCGGGGAGTCAGAGGAAGAGCTCCCAGGGTTGTCGGGCTCAACTGGTTCTCCCCCGCCGGCATGAAAAGAGCGAGGAGAACGTAGATGAGCATGCCGCCTGCCACCCCGACGGTCAGCGCTTGGTAACCGTGACCCGGGGTGGTGATATCGGAATACACCATGAAGGCGAGCGAAACGAGACCGATAGCCCCGTAGAGAAGCATCATCAGCCCCATGATGAGCGTCGACGGGTTGGAGGCGACACTGCGCCACCACAGGGTGCGGTGAAGCCTGAACAGAGTGGACGTCATTCGCGCTCACCTGCCGACGGGGAGCGCAGCCACCCAAACTTCGAGACGTCCAGATCCCGTCCCCCAACGGCCGCGATGAACAGATCGCTCAGGCTTTGGCCCTGGCGGACATCCTCAACGTGGCCTGCGGTGATGACTTGGCCGCCGTTGATGATCGCAACGTGATCGCATAGACCCTCAACAAGCTCCATGACGTGCGAAGACAAAATAACCGTGCCGCCACGCGCAGCATAGGCGCGCAGCATCTGCTGGATGAGGCGCCCGGAGACCGGATCCACGGCTTCCAGCGGCTCATCCAAGATGAGCACCTCTGGGTTGTGCAGGACGGCGCCGGCCAAGAGGATCTTTTTGGTCATGCCGGCGGAATAATCCGCGATGCGTTTGTCGGCGGCATCGGAGAGGGAGAGGGCGTCGAGAAGCTCCTGCGCACGGCGCAGCGACTCGGCGCGTTCCAGCTTGTGCAAAGCACCGAGGTAGTGGAGATACTCAGCGCCCGTGAGGCGGTCAAAGACCGGCGCACCATCCATGAGCAGACCCATGGCCCGCTTGGCGGGAATGGGCTCCTCCCACACATTGTGACCAGCGATGAAGCTGGAGCCCGAATCGGGACGCTGGAGACCACAGGCCATGGTCAGCATCGTGGTCTTGCCCGCACCATTGGGCCCCACTATCCCGTAGATGGATCCGCGTGGAACATCCAAGTCGAGGCTATTGACAGCGATCTGAGAACCAAAGGACTTGCGCAGGTCGCGCACCGCAAGAGCTTGGGTGCGCGGATCGGCGGCTAAGTCCGCACGATAAGGATGAGTCATAAGCATTAACAGTATCAAGAACCATTAATGCTTCGTTCTCCAGCAAAACTATTGTTAGGAAACTGTAAGCAGGGTGCTTAAGCCGTCTCGCGCTCGTCAGCGGCAAGCTGACCACAGGCCGCAGCGATTTCATCGCCCTTGGTATCGCGCACGGTACACGGCACGCCCTGCGCGATGACGCGGCGGACGAACTCGTCCTGACGCGCCTTCGGAGCGGCGTCCCACTCGGAACCCGGCGTGGGGTTAAGCGGAATGACGTTGACGTGAACCTTGGAGCCCAGCGCCGCATGGAGCTTCCGGCCCAGCATGTCGGCGCGGAAATCCTGATCGTTCTTATCGCGGATCAGCGCATACTCGATGGAGACGCGGCGGCCAGACTTATCGGCATAGTACTTGGCGGCGTCGAGCACCTCCTCGACCGGCCAGCGGTTGTTGACAGGCACGAGAGTATCGCGCAGCTCATCGTCCGGGGTGTGCAGGGACACTGCGAGGGTGCAGGACAAATCCTCATCCGCGAGCTTGCGGATGGCCGGGGCCAAGCCGACCGTCGATACAGTGACGTTGCGCTGGGACAGGCCGAAGCCGCTGAGATCAGGTCCGGTAATCTGGCGCACCGCATGAACCACGCGCTTGTAGTTGGCCAGCGGCTCGCCCATGCCCATGAAGACAACATTGCTTAAGCGCCCGCCTTCCTCTTCCATGAGGCGAGCAGCATGCCTAAACTGCTCCACGATTTCCGCAGTGGACAGGTTGCGGTCCAGCCCGCCCTGGCCGGTGGCGCAGAACGGACAGGCCATGCCGCAGCCGGCTTGGGAGGAGATACACAGGGTGGCGCGCCCTGGGTAGCGCATGAGCACGGACTCCAGCAGCGTGCCGTCGTGCAAACGCCACAGGGACTTGGTGGTCTCGCCGTCGTCGGTGGAAGTCTGCCGGATGGGTTGCATGAGCGTGGGGAACAAACGCTCCTGGACTGCCTCACGGGAGGCAGCCGGGATATCCGTCATCTCGGAAACATCGGCGGTGTGGTGGACGTAGTAGTGCTTGGCCAGCTGCTTTGCCCGGAACTTAGGCAGGCCAAGTTCCGCGAGCGCCTCAATGCGCTCGGCCTCGGTCAGGTCCGCGAAGTGCTTCGGGGGTAGCCCGCGGCGCGGAGCAGAGAAATTCAGTTTCAGTGGTTCAGCCATGGTAGAGCCCATTTTCCACGTTTTCGGCCACATTATCCAATCTAAGCTCTGCTGGAGTGGCGAAAGTGACATCTCAACCTATTTAATAGATGCATGACGAATCCAGAAAACTCCCCTGAGGAATTCCGCACCACCGCTCCGGCCGACGAGCCTCTGACCGACCTGTCTGCGGAAACCACTTCCGGTGGCGGTGCGGTGGAGCCGGCTCCGCGCGCAACCGACTATGACAATAAAAATGACGGAAAGGTCAAGGGCTCCTTCGCCGCCAGCACGTGGATTGCCCTCATCGTGGGCTTCTTGCTGCTCATCGTCCTTATCATCTTCATCCTGCAGAACCAGCACCAAGTACCGCTGAACTTCCTTAACTGGTCAGTGCAGTTCCCCGCCGGTGTCACTTACCTCATCTGCGCCATTGCCGGCGCGCTCATTATGGCCCTGGTGGGCGGCTGGCGCATGTTCGAGTTGCGCCGCCAGGTACGCAAGCAAGCGCGCCGCTAAGACCTACGGCGCCAGGGTGGTCAGGAAGCTCATTGCCACCCACGTGACCATCGCGGATGGCAGCATGCCATCCAGGCGGTCCATGATGCCGCCGTGACCGGGCAGCAAGGCAGACATATCCTTGATGCCCAATTCCCGCTTAAACTGAGACTCCACCAAGTCACCGAGGGTGGCGCAGAAAACGAGCCCGAGGCCCATGAGCGCGCCCACCCATGGAGTGTGGTGCAGCAGGAACGCGAAACTCAATGCACCGGTCAGGGTGCCGAAAACTACCGAGCCGGCAAAGCCCTCCCACGACTTCTTGGGGCTCACCGCGGGGGCCATGGGGTGCGAGCCAAACATTACGCCGGCGATGAAACCACCGGTGTCGGAGGCGACGACGCAGAGCATAAACACGACAATCGACGCCGCCCCCGAGGCGAAGGGGGTCTCCACCCGCGAGAGCATCGCGGCAAAGGTGCCAAATAGTGGGATCCAGGTCAGCACGAAGATACCCACGGACATATCGCGCAGGTAGTTAATCGGGGGTCGGTGTCTACCGTTGTGGAAGAGGCGGCCGAACATCAGCGCCAAAACCGCAACCACATAAACCGCGACGAGGCCAGAAGCATTGAGGAACCACGAGACCCACACCATGGCTTGTCCCAAGACGATGAGCAATGTCCGCGGGACGTAGTAGGAGTGCTCCCGCAGCCTGGTAAGGACCTCCCACATGGCTAGGCCCAGCGCTGTGGCTACGACGAGGTACCACACAAGGGGCCCGGCCCACACCGCAAAGACAACGAGCGCGCCCAAACCAACGCCAACGGCAATCGCCGCGGGCATGTCTCGACCCGCGGAGTTTTTGGGTTTGGGCATTCGGCTCGAGTGCTCAGTGCTCACGCGTGCTCCTCATTCAATCGTGGGGTAAGTCAAGGTCTACACAGAAAAGACCGCCGTGCTGGTCGGTGCCTGGCGCGGCGGCAAGTCAAAACTCTGTGAGCGCGGAGGCTAGACCTCCATGAGCTCTTCTTCCTTGTTGGCTACGAGCTGGTCCACCTGCTCGATGTAGCCGGATGTAATCTTTTCCATCTCCTTCTCGGCGGCGATAACCTCGTCCTCACCCGCGTCGCCATCCTTCTGCAGCTTCTTCAGCTGCTCCATGGCACGGCGGCGGATGTTGCGGATAGCAATCTTGCCGTCCTCGCCCTTGCTCTTGGCCATCTTGACCATGTCGCGGCGGCGCTCCTCGGTCAGCTGCGGGATGGTCACGCGCAGTACCTGACCGTCGTTCGTCGGGTTCACGCCCAGATCCGAGTTGCGAATCGCGTTCTCAATCTCATTCATCACGGACTGTTCATAAGGCTTGATGAGCAGCATGCGCGGTTCAGGGACCGAGATGGTGGCCATCTGGGTAATCGGGGTCGGAACCCCGTAGTACTCAGCGACCAAGCCGTTAAACATGGACGGGTTGGCGCGGCCGGTGCGGATGGTGAGCAGCTGCTCACGGGTGTGCTCTACCGAAGCGGTCATGTGCTCTTCAGCTTCGAGCTGGATCTCGTCGATCATGAGGGTTACAACTCCCTTGAAATAGTCAAAAGTTCTGGGAAAGAATTTAGCAGGTCGCAGCCCATTTGTACTAGGACTGAACCAGCGTGCCGATCTTCTCGCCGTTGACGGCACGCTTGATGTTGCCCTCGGTGAGGAGGTTGAAGACCAAAATCGGCATATTGTTGTCCATGCAGAGGCTGAACGCGGTGGCATCGGCCACCTTCAGACCCTTCTCAATAACCTCACGCGGGGTGATTTCGGAATACAGTTCGGCATCCGGGTTGGTCCGGGGGTCGGCCGAATAGACGCCGTCGACTGCCTTGGCCAAGAAGAGGACTTCCGCGCCGATCTCTAGGGCTCGCTGCGCCGCAGTGGTATCGGTGGAGAAGTACGGCATGCCCATTCCGGCGCCGAAGATGACGACGCGGCCCTTTTCCAAGTGGCGGTCGGCACGCAGCGGGAGGTAGGGCTCAGCGATCTGGGCCATGTTGATGGAGGTCTGCACGCGGCAGTCGATGCCCTGCTGCTTGAGGAAGTCCTGCAGCGCCAGGGAGTTCATGACGGTGCCGAGCATGCCCATGTAGTCGGAGCGCGCGCGGTCCATGCCGCGCTGGGAAAGTTCGGCGCCGCGGAAGAAGTTACCGCCGCCGATAACGACGGCGATTTCGGTACCCTGCTGCGCCACCTCGGCAATTTGGCGGGCGACGTTTTCTACCACATCAGGGTCGATGCCGACCTTGCCACCGCCGAACATCTCACCGCCCAGCTTGAGCATGACTCGCTTGTATCCGGTTCGCTTCGGTTCAGGGTTGGTCACGGTCTTCATCGTCTCCTTCACGCATGGCGACGCTTCAGTTAAGCGCTTGAATAATTCTGTTCCATCTTAACCATAGGAAGCCGCTTGCTAATACTCAGCTGCGTGCGAGCCCCACCCTCAGGGGCAGGCTAAAACAGCGAACTCCCTCCCCCACTTCTTTCCTTTGGCCACACGGCGTAGGGAAAAGGAGTGGAGGAGGGAACGGAAGGCAGCCGCCGCACGACATGCGGCCATGACTGCGAAAGCTTCAGAAGCGCTTAGACGCCGACCTCGTAACGGACGAAACCGGTAATGGTGGTGCCAACCTCGTCTGCGACCTGCTTAACGGTCTTCTTGGAGTCAGACAGTGCTGCCTGCTCCAGCAGGACCACGGACTTGTAGAAGCCGTTCAGGCGGCCTTCCACAATCTTCGGCAGGGCAGCCTCCGGCTTGCCCTCCTCACGGGTGGTGGCCTCAGCGATCTCGCGCTCCTTCTCAACGATCTCAGCCGGAACGTCCTCGCGGGTGAGGTACTCAGCGTTCATAGCTGCGATCTGGAGAGCGACTGCGTGAGCGCCTTCTGCGTTGCCCTCGTAGGACACCAGGACACCCACTGCCGGCGGCAGGTCAGCGGAACGCTGGTGCAGGTACACAGCTACGTTGTCACCCTCAATGGTGACGGCACGGCGGGCCTGCAGCTTCTCGCCGGTCTTTGCGGACTCTTCGTCGACGACCTCGGAAACCTTCTTGCCGTCAATCTCCAGGTTGTTGAGTTCCTCACCGGAGTTGACCTTGGCCTCACCAGCAGCCTCAGCGATCTTGGCAGCGAAGGACTTGAAAGCCTCGTTCTTGGCCACGAAGTCGGTCTCGCAGTTGATCTCCACCATCGTGTTGCCGGAGACAGCAATCAGACCCTCAGTTGCCTCACGCTCAGCGCGCTTGGACACGTTCTTTGCGCCCTTGATGCGCAGGTACTCAACGGCCTTGTCGTAGTCACCCTGGGACTCGTCGAGAGCCTTCTTGCAATCGAGCATGCCGGCGCCGGTGGCCTCACGCAATGCCTTTACGTCTGCAGCAGTGTAGTTCGCCATAGTTGGAGCGATCCTCCTTGGATTTAAACGGTATTCGTTGAAACAGCGTAGCTGAATCGCTACCACCACGTCGCGTTGAGGGGGTGTTAGCTTTCTCCCACTCCCCCAACGGAGGAAACCCTCTGCGTGGTGTTTCACCCCTGTGGTGTGTCACGCGCCTTCGCAAGCTTCGGAAAACACGTGAGAAAAAGCCCCCATCTCCGCGGACAGTAGGCGCCGCGCGGTACGGGGGCTTCAGGTATGCAGATTACTCTGCGGACTTCTCGGCGTCCTCGGACTTCTCAGCGGAAGCCGGGTCAGACGCAGCGGCAGCCTCAGCGGCGTCGCGGGCGTCCTTCTCAGCGGTGTCGCCGGCGGCCTCCTTGGCCTGTGCAAGCTGGCGCTCCTCGCGAGCCTTCTTGCCCTCATCCACAGCGGTGGCGATGATGCCGGAGAGCAGCTTGGTGGCGCGGATAGCGTCGTCGTTACCCGGAATCGGGAAGTCGACCTCATCCGGGTCGCAGTTGGTGTCCAGGATGGCAACAACCGGGATGTTAAGCTTCTGAGCTTCCTTGACCGCGATGTGCTCCTTGTTGGTGTCAACGATCCACAGTGCGGACGGAGCCTTGGTCATATCGGAGATACCGCCCAGGACGCGCTCCAGCTTGGTGCGCTCGCGGGTCAGCATCAGAACTTCCTTCTTGGTGCGGCCCTTGTAGCCGTCCTCAGCTGCATCCATAGCCTGCAGCTCCTTCATGCGCTTCAGGCGCTTGGAGACGGTCTGGAAGTTGGTGAGCATGCCGCCGAGCCAGCGGTGGTTCACGTACGGCATACCAACGCGGGAAGCCTCTTCAGCAACAGCTTCCTGAGCCTGCTTCTTGGTACCAACGAAGAGGATGGTGCCGCCGTGTGCGACGGTTTCCTTAACGAACTCGAAGGCCTCATCGATGTAGGTCAGCGTCTGCTGCAGGTCGATGATGTAGATGCCGTTACGGTCGGTGAAGATGAAACGCTTCATCTTCGGGTTCCAGCGACGGGTCTGGTGACCGAAGTGGACACCAGCGTCGAGGAGCTCGCGCATGGTTACAACTGCCATGATTCGCTCGCTTTCTATACGTTGTTTCGGTTTTGCAAAAATTGTGCGGTGTTTTATTCCGCACCCTAGCAACGAAGGCCTTGGTCAACACCCCATCATTGTGGGGACCGCGTCAACCACAGACTGTCTCTTCCTTAACCCAGGAAGCGACTACTTCGCCGCGCGTAGTCAGTCCATGTGGTAACCATTCGGTGCCGAGCACAGACTGCTGTGGGCTAGCTTAGTACTGCACACACGGTGATTCCAAACGGCGCGACCGAATCACCTCCGCTGGATTGTTGACAGGCTTAACGAACTTTTCCCTAGCGCACCATGGGTTACTTCTGTAACGAGTTATCCACAGGTCGACCGCACGCTCTTCCCTCGAGCCGCGCTCACGCGCAGGCTTGAGGTCATGCGTCACCGTCTACTTTGTTTATCTGCCCTGCTATGCGTTTGGGCCGCGCTTGCCGACGTCCCCCTCGCCGCCGCCTTCGTCGACCCCACCACTGGGGAGCCGGTTGCTTCGCGTGTCTTGCGTGGCTTCGAACCTCCTGAGAAGCGGTGGATGGCCGGGCACCGCGGTGTCGATCTGGATCTACCTGTCGGCGGTAAGGTGCGTGCCGCTGGCGACGGCGTTGTGTACTTCGCAGGCTCCATAGCGGGTAAGCCAGCCCTTTCGATTGCTCATGGCAACGGCCTACGCACCACTTATCAACCAGTGTTCGCGCGGGTTAAGAAAGGTGACCGAGTGCAGGAAGGAGACGTGATCGGCACGCTCGCGCCGTCCGTGGATGGCTATCCGGGACTCCATTGGGGCGCAATTAAAGGTCGCGAGGACTACATCAACCCGCTGGATCTCCTCGGCGAGCCCGTCATTCGACTCAAGCCCGCGGGTGGGAGCGAGCGTAGACGTCCTTAAGGCGCTGGGCAGAAACGTGCGTATAGACCTGCGTGGTCTGCAGAGAAGAATGGCCGAGCAACTCTTGCACGATGCGTAAATCGGCCCCGCCCTCGAGCAGATGCGTAGCCGCGGAGTGGCGTAGGCCGTGCGGGGTGAGCCCCGGCGCGCCCGTGACTTGTGCGGCGCGTTCGACGACGCGGCGGACCTGGCGCGCATCGATTCGGCGTCCGCGCGTGCCCACGAAGACCGCTTCCGTTTCACCGGCGAGCTCGGGGCGCCCCGTCTTCAGCCAGGCGCGCAGCGCGTCGTGGGCCGCGTCCCCGAAGGGAACGACGCGCTGCTTATTGCCCTTACCAGTCACGCGCGCGGTGCGGCGGGAAAGATCCACATCCCCGATGTCCAAGCTCACCAATTCGGCTACGCGCGCGCCGGTGGCATAGAGAAACTCGAGCATGGCGCTATCACGCAGGAAATGGATCTCATCGGCGGAGACCGCATTGCCCATCAGTTCCCCGGCGGCAGCGGGCGACATCACAGTGGGCAGATGCTTGCCCACCTTGGGCGTAGCCAGGCGCTGGGCGACATCAGTCTCGAGGTGCCCCTCGCGCGCAGCCCACGTGGAAAAGGCGCGCACCGCCGCGGTACGCCGCGCCAGCGTGGAGCGAGATTTTCCCTCATCGACGGCACCCGCCAGCCATGCGCGAAGGGCGTTCAGAGTAAATGACGAGAAACTCGGGACGTCGGCAGCCAGCAGGCGCAGGTCTGAGCAGTAACCACGGACAGTCGCCTCGGAGCGGCCGCGAACGATGCGCTGGTAATCCGCAAAGTCCTCGATCGCTTCCTCCAGCTGGCCGCCCACGCGCCGTTCGGCGTTACCACTTGCTCCACTCATGTCACATGAGTGTACTCAGGTGCGCTGCCACATCGCGCCCGAGCGCGTTATCACCCCCATCTTTTGCATCGCCACGAGCAGGTGGATGGTCAGCGCCACCCGCATTCCCGCAGCAGCCGCGATATCCTCCGCACTCGCTCCCTCCTCCGCACTTTCCGGCGGAGTGGAGTCATACACTTTGAGCTCGTTGCGGGACAAGCGCTGCACCGGGGTTGGCTGGAACTCAAGTTCATACTGACCCGCAGCGTCCACTTCCCCGACTTTGCCCACGAGTCCACGTATTTCGTCGACTGAGGCCACCAGTTGCGCTCGCCCATCCTGGATGCGTTGGTGGCACCCCAAGGACCCAGACGTCGTGACTGGGCCCGGCACCGCCATCGCAACCCGGCCCAGAGCCTCCGCCCAGTTCAGCGTGTTCAACGCGCCAGAACGAAACCCGGCTTCCACCACCACGGTGCCGCTGGTCATCGCCGCCACGAGGCGGTTGCGGGACAAGAAGCGGAAACGCTGTGGCCGTGTGCCCGGCGCGAACTCGGACACGATGCACCCATTCCCGGCAATCCTGTCAAAGAGACGTGCATTGCGCGCCGGGTAGGAAATGTCAATACCGCAGGCCGCCACCGCGACGGTCTGCCCACCTGCGTCGAGAGCTGCCTCGTGCACCGCTGTATCAACCCCCACTGCCCCACCGGACACCACGGTCCATTGGTGCGCTGCGAGGCCACCAGCCAGAAGTGAGCCCGCCTCCCAGCCGTACCGGCTCACGGCGCGCGTGCCCACCAGGGCAACGGATTGGGCTACCGCTTCGCGCAGGTTCCCGCCGCGAACCCAGAGGCTGTGGGGCGGGACTGCTTGGTCATCAAACGTCGCCGGGGCATCGACGAGCCCCTGCTGGTAGAACCCAAAGGCACGGGCAAATTCCTCCCCGGGCCACTCCGCGTCATCGGGTGTGATGAGCCGGGCTCCGACCGCCTCTGCGGCAGCGAGGTCTTCGTCTTGTCGTAGCCAGTCCCGCCGCGATGCCGTGGCCTGCTGCAGGGGCCCGATCCAGTCCTCTCCCTTATAGATTCCTCGCGCTATCTCCTCAGCCGGGTATTGGGTCAGCAGACCGTGGAGGGTTGGTGAGGGTCCTTCCACCACGCGGTTGAGGTAGGCCCAGGTGTGACGGCTGGTCGACACGTTGAGTTCGCTCATGCGGCCAGCCTTTCGATCGTGTCAGCGCCACGGAGATCGAGTGCGCGGCTGACGTGGTCGAGCTCGGGACGGGCGGTTCCATCGAGGTCTGCCAACGTCCACGCCAAGCGCAGCACACGATCCACCCCACGCTGGCTGAGCTCCCCTTCAGCCAAGTAGGCAGCAAGCATAATCATCGCCGACTCCGCTGCTGGGCGATGACGCCGCAAATAGGAAGCAGACACGGCGCCATTGACTACGCTTCCCAGCCCATCGGCCTCCCAGCGCGCCTTCATTCGTTCCCTGGCGGCGGCCACGCGTTGAGCAATGTCTGCGGAGGTTTCCTCCCCTTCTGGGTGCAGTACCGCGGATTGCCCCGACAAAGACACAATGATGTCGAGGCGGTCGCGCAATGGGCCCGAAAGGTTGGATAGGTAGTTCATCCTGTCTGCTGCCCGGCATTCGCAGCGTGACGGTTCCTCAGCGCCACAGCGGCACGGGTTCGCAGCCAACACCAGTTGAAAGCGGGCGGGAAAGATTACCTCGCGGCTAGCCCGAGTCAGGCGCACCTGTCCTTCTTCCAGCGGTGCGCGCAAGCTATCCAGTACTTGCGCCGGAACCTCGCTGACCTCGTCGAGAAAGAGCACTCCATGGTGCGCCAGACTCACCGCACCTGGCCGCGGGCGCCCCGATCCACCGCCGATCAGCGCGGCCCTCGTGACCGAAGCGTGCGGCGCGATGAAAGGCGCCCGGGAAATCGCCGTGCCAACGGCTCCCGCCACCGAGTGGATCGCGGTAGCCTCCACCGCTTCTTCCGTGGTCAAGCGCGGAAGGATGCCCGGCAAACGCGAAGCAATCATTGATTTGCCGGAACCAGGTGGCCCCACCATCATCACGTGATGGCCGCCAGCCGCGGCAACCTCTGCTGCCCACTTGGCTTCCCGCTGTCCGGCTACTTCGCTGAAGTCTGCAACCTGTTCACGCGCGGGCGCCGCAGCGTGCGTGATCAGCTGCGCGTCCGGCAGGCAATCACTCCCGCATACCCAAGTGAAAGCATCCCAGAGGGTCTCGGCCACCAGCACTCGCATGCCGGGAACCAATGCTGCTTCCGCCGCATTACCAACCGGAATGACCAACGTGTCATAGCCTTGCGAACGTGCCGCCAGAATCGCCGGGATGATGCCGGAGACCGGGCGAACCTGCCCGTCCAGTCCCAACTCGCCGAGCACGAGCGCCCCGCTGAGCCGACTTTTCTCGCTCTGGCCTGCCGCTAAGATAGCCAGCGCCATGGGGAGATCGAAATGTGCGCCGGCCTTGGGCAACGATGCTGGTGACATGGACACCACGACCTTTGTTTTCGGCCACGGTAGGTGCGAGTTGCTCACCGCGGTCCGGATGCGATCCCGCGACTCCGAAATCGCGGCATCACCCAGTCCCACCACATGGACACCGGGAAGCCCGGGACCCACGTTGGCTTCCACGGTGACCACCCTGGCCAGCACGCCATCCAGCGCAATCGTGTCGCACCTACCGAGAGCCATGGTCAACCCCCTGGAAATACTCCACGTCGAAGGCCTCCCCCTTCTCAGCCCCTGTGGACACGAGCCCGAGTACATCAAAGCGAACCTTGCTTAAGGGCTGGGTAGTACTCCGCCTTGCGCTCAGCCACTGCGCGGCAGCCTTGCGAAGGCGCTTCAGCTTGCGCGGTGTTACCGCTTCAGCGACGCCAAAGTTGCGGGTTGCCCGGGTTTTAACTTCACAGAAGACGATGGTTCCATCAGGCTCGCGCACAACGAGGTCGAGCTCGCCCACACGGTAGTGGACGTTCGCGGCTATCACCTGAGCCCCGCGCGCTCGGTAAAAGTCAGCGGCGAACTTCTCCCCCGCTTTCCCCAGTGCATCCGCAGGGCGGATGGTCTGCCCCACGCTCGGTGAATGCACGGAAGTCGCTAGATTTTTTGTCATTATGGTGCTCCTTGGAATTGAACGTGTACACAACACGCCGCAAGCACGACACAAGACAATTCCTGTGCCGCACACCCCCTTACGGCACTTCCAGAACACCTCACTCGGCATCCCCCTGGCGAGAGCTTTGAGTCTCGCCACACCAAATCTGTGGATAACTAGTCCGGACTCACCACTTCATTGGCACCCGCACCCCGCACACGAGCTTTACTCTGGGAGGACAAAGTCCGGCTTGTCCAGCTCTTCAATGTTGACGTCCTTGTAAGTGATCACACGGACGTAGCGCACAAAGCGCGCCGAGCGGTACATATCCCATACCCATGCATCGGACATGCGGACCTCGTAGTAGACGTCCGGCCCCGATGTATGCGGAATGAGCTCGACCGCATTGGCCAGGTAAAACCTGCGTTCGGTTTCCACCACATAGGAGAATTGGCTGACTACATCGCGGTATTCGCGGTACAGCGACAGCTCGACTTCAGCCTCGTAGTTATCGAGTTCCTCAGCGCTCACGGTGTGCTTCTCCTTCGCTCACAATCAACCGGGATCACGGTGTCACAGATTGAGCACCAGCTTAGTTCCCGCACCCCGCCTCAGGCTTCAGGCGCGCGCGAGAAATTGCGCATGAGCCCCAGCAACGTTGCGATAACTCATGCGGTGCTCCGGCGTCGCTCCCAACTGCACGATGGCCTCTTGGTGTGCGGCGGTGCCATACCCCTTATGCGATTCCAAGGCATAGCCCGGGTAGCGCTGCGCGAGCTCATCCATCAAGCGATCACGAGACACCTTGGCCACAACGCTTGCCGCAGCGATGCAGCGTGCGGCAGTATCGCCGCCGATGATCGGCAGTTGCGGGGTAGGCAGGCCGGGGACAAAGAGGGCGTCGCTCAGCACATAGCCCGGTCGGACCTTAAGCTGTGCCACCGCGCGGCGCATCCCCGACAGGTTGGCGTGCTGGATGCCAAAGGCATCGATGTCCTTTGCTCCCACGTGCACCACCGACCACGCCAGCGCGCGACGTTTGATCAGCGGCTCCAGCTTCTCCCTGGCCGCCGGCGTGAGCTTCTTCGAGTCATCGAGCCGCTCCAAACCGGGAATGATGCGATCGGGCAAAATGCACGCGGCAATCGTCACCGGCCCGCAGCAGGCCCCACGCCCGGCTTCATCCACCCCCGCGACAGGCCCCAGCCCCGCCTTGGAGAGCGCAACCTCATAGGTTCTCTTCTGTTTGAGACGGCGCATAGCGTTTACACCGGTTGAGCATCGATAGTCTGGGCGCGGCTGAACGGCATCACCACGGCGGAAACCTTCCCGCGCACGTTCTCCACGGGTACGGTGCCCTGCAGTTTGTCTCCGAGGTGAGCGCGCGAATCCAGCGAGTTTGTACGATTGTCTCCCATGACCCACAGGTGACCCTCCGGGACCGTGACGGGACCAAAGTAGGCGCCACCGCAGGCCTGCGAGCCCACGCGTTCATCAACAGGTATCTCCGGCGGATTCAGAACGAAGTCCTGGTTGGTGGGCTTGCCATCCACCATCACGGCTGGATCCCCCTCCTGGCACGACACGGTCTGCCCACCGGTGGCGATGACCCGCTTGACCAAGATATTGTCGCCGTTCGGCACGAGCCCCACGGCGGCACCAAGGTTTTGTATGCCGCGCAGGAGCACGTTGCGGGAACGCTTCACCTCAAAAGACGTGTTCCACGAGTCTGGCCCGGAAAAGACCACGACCTCCCCAGGACGCGGGTCGTTGAAGTAATAGCTCACCTTCTGCACGGCGATGCGGTCATTCGTACATCCCGGGCAGCCATGCAGTGTGGGTTCCATGGAGGAGGACGGGATGAGGTACATCCTGCCCACGAAGGCCTGAATCAGCGCCAGCGCCACGAAGGTAACTGCCAGCGCCCACAGGACATCGCGAACTCTAGGACTGGATGTCCGGGTCATCGACTCCACCGATGCGGTTGAAGGGGAAGAAGATGAACATCACCTTGCCGCGAACGTTTTCCAGCGGGATAGTTCCTTGGTACTCATCCTGCATGTGATAACGCGAGTCCGCGGAGGCCGTGCGGTTATCTCCCATTACCCAGATATTTCCCTCAGGCACGGTCACGGGGCCAAAATACGCGCCGCCGCAGGCGTAGGAACCGGTGGTCTCATCAACGCGATAGGTTGGCGGATCCTGCACATAATCCTGCTCAATAGGCTTGCCATCCACCATGACTGCCGGATCCCCCTCCTGGCAGGACACCGTCTGGCCACCGGTGGCAATGACGCGCTTTACCAAGGTGTTCTCGTCGGGCGGGGTGAGCGACACGTAGCTCAGGGCATCCTGGATACGGTGGATCACCGGGTTATCGGAGCGTGGCGACACCCAATTGCTGTCCCAGTCCGGGGTCCCCTTAAAGACCACGACATCACCAGGCTCCGGGCTCTTGTCGCCGTAATAGGAAACCTTCTCGGTGAAGATACGGTCGTTGTTACACCCTTCGCAGCCGTGCAGTGTCGGCTCCATGGAGCCGGACGGGATGACATACTGCCGGCCCACGAAGTTCTGGAAAACTCCAACGACCGCGAGCACACAGACCACCACGATGACAGTCTCCAGCAACCAAGGCATCTGCTTCTTGTCCTTAGTTGGGGATGCCGCGCTTTCCGACGCCTCTCCCCCAGCGCCCTGGGAACCTTCAGTAAAGTCGTTTTCTTTTTCCACGGACTAAATCCTAGCAATGTGTCTTATCCTCACGGGCCTTGTGGGCCCCGCGCGGCGCGCGCTAGAAGGATGAAGCCAAAAAAGAAAGCCCTTCACCTTTCCTCGCGATGAGGATAAGGCGAAGGGCTGTGACGCGCTGTAAATTAGCGGCGCTCCTTGATGCGGGCCTTCTTGCCACGCAGGTCGCGCAGGTAGTACAGCTTCGCGCGGCGCACGCGGCCGCGGCGAACTACCTCGATGGAGGCAATGTTCGGGGAGTGAACCGGGAAGGTACGCTCAACGCCGATGCCGAAGGAAACCTTACGCACGGTGAAGGTCTCGCGGATGCCGTCGCCCTGACGGCGGATGCAGACACCCTTGAAGAGCTGGGTACGCTCGGTGCTGCCCTCGATGACCTTGACGTTGACGTCAAGGGTATCGCCCGGGCGGAAGGACGGGATATCGTCGCGCAGCGAAGCTGCATCAACCTTATCAATGAGGTTTGCCATTGGTGTTTTCCTTTTCAGTTTAAGACAGAGGACCCTGGCGCCACCGCGAGGCGGCTGACCGGTTCGTGCCTATTACACAGAACATCGCTATCTTTCCACACCCCACCCCCGCAGAACAAATTGCCCCAAACGCCTGACACCTGCCCACCGGGGGCTCTAAGGTGGGTGACGCACTGATACCCCACGGGTGCCCACGGGAAGTGGGCTGAGAGTGGCGCTGATACCGCGCCTGCACCGTTCGAACCTGTCTGGTTAGCACCAGCGAAGGAAGAGAGGAGCAGCCATGACGGCTACCCATAACCCCATCCAGTCCTCCGACTCCGGAGAGATCCACCCCAAGCACTCCTACTCCCCCATCCGGGAGAAGGGCCTCGAGGTGCCTGAGACGGAAATCCAGCTGGATGATTCCCCCACAGGGCCCAACGAACCCTTCCGCATCTACCGCACGCGCGGCCCGGAGTGTGAGCCTGAAGTAGGCCTGCCGGCCCTGCGCGCCGAATGGATTGCGGAGCGCGGAGACGTTGAAGAGTATGAGGGCCGCGCACGCAACCTTGCTGACGATGGCCGCTCGGCCGAGCGCCGCGGTGCGGCTTCCTTGGAGTGGAAGGGGGAGCGTCGCCAGCCGCTGCGTGCGAAGGAAGGCAAGCGCGTTACCCAGATGCACTACGCACGCCAGGGGATCATCACCAAGGAGATGGAGTTCGTGGCCCTGCGCGAGCACTGCGACCCAGAGTTCGTGCGTTCCGAGATCGCTCGTGGCCGCGCCATTCTGCCCAATAACGTGAACCACCCGGAATCAGAGCCGATGATCATCGGACGGAAGTTCCTCACCAAAATCAACGCCAACATCGGCAACTCCGCGGTGACCTCCTCCATTGAGGAGGAAGTATCCAAACTGCGCTGGGCCACCCGCTGGGGCGCGGATACCGTGATGGACCTCTCCACCGGTGATGACATCCACACCACGCGCGAGTGGATCCTGCGCAACTCACCGGTCCCCATCGGCACCGTGCCCATCTACCAGGCGCTGGAGAAGGTTAATGGCGTCGCAGAGGACCTGACGTGGGAGATTTTCCGCGATACCGTCATCGAACAGTGCGAGCAGGGCGTGGATTACATGACCGTGCACGCCGGCGTGCTGCTGCCCTATGTGCCGTTGACCACGAACCGTGTTACCGGCATTGTGTCCCGCGGCGGCTCCATCATGGCGGGCTGGTGCCTGGCGCACCATAAGGAGTCCTTCCTCTATGAAAACTTCGACGAACTCTGTGAGATTTTTGCGCGCTACGACGTCGCATTCTCGCTCGGCGATGGCCTGCGCCCCGGCTCCCTAGCGGATGCCAACGACACCGCCCAGTTCGCCGAGCTCAAGACCATCGGTGAGCTCACCCGGCGCGCCTGGGAGTATGACGTCCAGGTCATGGTGGAAGGCCCGGGCCACGTCCCGCTCAACATGATTCAGGAAAATAACGAGCTCGAGCAGGACTGGGCTTCGGACGCTCCCTTCTACACGCTGGGCCCGCTGGTTACGGATATCGCCCCGGGCTATGACCACATCACCTCCGCCATTGGCGCGGCGCACATCGCCATGGGTGGTACGGCCATGCTGTGCTACGTCACCCCGAAGGAGCACTTGGGGCTGCCCAACCGCGATGACGTCAAGACCGGCGTCATCACCTATAAGCTTGCCGCCCATGCCGCCGACGTGGCCAAGGGCCACCCAGGTGCGCGCGCCTGGGATGACGCGATGAGCAAGGCTCGCTTTGAGTTCCGCTGGCACGACCAGTTCGCGCTCTCCCTCGACCCAGACACCGCGCAGGCTTATCACGATGAGACTCTGCCCGCCGAACCGGCCAAGACCGCACACTTCTGTTCCATGTGCGGCCCGAAGTTCTGCTCTATGCGCATCAGCCAGGACATCCGAGATACCTTCTCCGATTCCCTTGGTATGCCAAGTTTCCCGGGTAAGGACGCCATCGATCCCGAGGTTGTGGCCGCTGCCCGTGCCGGTGAGAAGCAGATGTCGGAAGAGTTTAAGGCTCAGGGATCTCAGCTCTATCAGGAGGAAGAAACCACGCATGCCTGATCTTCGCTGCTACTTCGTCACAGGTGCAGGCACGTCTGCGGAGATCGTGCGCATCGCTGCCGCAGCGGCCCGGGGCGGTGCCGGGGTGGTACAGGTGCGCTCCAAGCCGATTTCCGCCCGCGACCTCTACCATCTGGGTCGAGAGGTAGCCCGCGCGGTGGCACAGGCCAACCCAGAAACGCGCGTGCTTATCGACGACCGCGTGGACGTCGCCGCCGCCCTACGCCACGCCGGCGAGCCGGTGCACGGCGTGCATGTTGGCCAGGACGATCTGCCCGTGGCCGCCGCCCGCGCGTTGTTGGGGCCGGATGCGATTATCGGTCTGACCACCGGCACCCGCGAGTTGGTCGAGGCTGCCAATGACGTCGCAGATGTCATTGACTACATCGGCTGCGGCCCGTTCCGCGCGACCCCAACGAAGGGCTCCGGCCGCTCGCCGCTGGGACTTCACGCCTACCCGGAGTTGGTGAAGCTCTCCCGCGTACCGCTCGTGGCTATCGGTGATGTCACTGCTGACGATGCCGCCGATCTGGCGGCAACCGGCGTGGCCGGCCTAGCCGTCGTGCGCGGCATCATGCACGCCGAGGACCCGGAAGCCTACTGCCGCGAGCTGCTTGCCGGTTTTGATGAAGGTGCGCGATGACTACTAGCTCTGAATCCTCAGTCATCGTCGTCGGCGCGGGCGTCATCGGTCTGGCCACCGCCGTGGAACTGGCCGCGCGGGGCTTTAAGGTCACGGTGCTGGATCCGGCGCCAGCCTCCGGAGCTACCCACTTCGCCGGCGGCATGCTCGCCCCTGCCGCCGAGGTGGTCTACCAGCAGGATCCTCTCTTCCCGCTGATGCGTGCCTCCGGCGCGTGGTACCCAGAGCTTATCGATCTGGTTGCCGCCCACACGGAGGTCCCCACTGGCTACCGCGCCGAGGGCACCCTTGTCATCGCCGCCGACCGCGCGGATGCTCAGCACCTCACCGAGCTGGCGGATTATCAGTCCCTCCACGGCATGGAGGTCGAGCGCATCACCATGCGCGAAGCCCGGCGCGCCGAACCGTTGCTGTCACCACGCTTGGCCGGGGCCGTCAGCATCCCGGGTGACACGCAGGTCTTCCCCCGCCAGTGGACAGCTGCCCTCATCAGCGCTGCCCAAGCACTCGGTGTGCGTTTCTTCCGTACGGCAGCGCAGTCTATTGACGCCGCCACTGGCGTCGTGAGCACTCCCGCAGGCCAATTCCACGCCGACGATGTGGTGCTCGCAGCAGGCCTGGGAGCACGCGACATCGACTGGGCAGCCTCGGCTGGGCTCCATCGCTCCCCGCTCCACCTGCGCCCAGTATACGGAGATATCCTGCGACTGCGCGTACCGGACGAGCTCCAGCCGCTGCTCACCCGCGTGGTCCGCGGTTTCGTGGAGGACCGCCCCATCTACCTCATCCCCCGCGGCGATGGCACCCTCGCGGTCGGCGCTACAACCCGCGAGGACACGCTTGCCACGGCCCAGGCCGGCGGTGTCTACGCGCTGCTTCGCGACGCCATCCGCATCCTCCCCGCCATCGAAGAATGCGAATTCCTCGAGGCCAGCGCGGGTGCCCGCCCTGGCACTCCGGATGACTTGCCGTATCTCGGCCGCGTCAGCGACAAGCTCGTCATCTCCACCGGCTATTTCCGCCACGGCATTCTGCTGACGGCTCTGGCCGCGCGCTGTACCCGCGAGCTCATCGAAGGCACCGAACCCAGCATCGATCTCACCGCATGTGATCCCCTACGACACCTCAAGGAGCAACAATGATTCTGATCTTTAACGGTCAGCCCTATGACACGGCAGCAGACACCGTCGCCCAACTGCTGGAAGAAAAAGGCATCGACGCCGACGGCACCGCCGTGGCACTGTCCGAGCAGGTCGTTCCACGCTCGCAGTGGGAGTCCACCCCACTCACCGAAGGCGCGACCGTGGAAGTCCTCACCGCTGTTCAGGGAGGCTAGAAACTACATGCTCACCATCGCCGATACCACCTTTTCTTCCCACCTCATCATGGGCACCGGTGGGGCCACGAGCCATGAGGCCTTGGAGCGCGCGCTCGTCGCCTCCGGAACCGAGCTGACCACCGTGGCCATGCGCCGCCACGCTGGCACCCGTGACGGTGAGAGCATCTTCGACCTGTTGCGCCGGTTGGGCATCGCTCCGTTGCCCAACACCGCCGGGTGCCGCACGGCCCGCGAGGCTGTGCTCACCGCCCGCATGGCCCGTGAGGCGCTGGGCACCACGTGGGTCAAGGTAGAGGTCATCGCCGACGCGCACACGCTCCTGCCCGATGTCGTGGAAACCCTCGACGCCACTGAGCTGCTGAGCGCCGAAGGTTTCACCGTGCTGGCCTACACCAGCGACGATCCCGTCGCCGCCCAGCGCCTCGAGGATGCCGGAGCAGCAGCCGTCATGCCGCTGGGCGCTCCCATCGGCACCGGGCTGGGCATCCTCAACCCGCACAACCTCGAGCTCATCTGCTCGCGGGCCTCGGTGCCTGTGCTTGTCGACGCCGGCATCGGCACCGCCTCCGATGCCACCCTCGCCATGGAGCTCGGCTGCTCCGGCGTGCTGCTCGCCAGCGCAGTCAACCGCTGCCAAGATCCGGAAGCCATGGCCACCGCCATGCGCCACGCCGTCGAAGCGGGACGACTCGCGCGCAGCGCCGGTCGTATCCCGCAGCGCGAACATGCCCAGGCATCCTCCACCTTCGAGGGCCTAGCCTCCTGGGCGGACCAGGTCCTATAGCCCACTGCTTAAAAGGACAGACATCATGCTCAGCAAAACCGAACGAGCCCGGACCGCGCGCCAACGCCTCCTGCCCGGCTTCGGCGATGCGGCCCAAGAGCGGCTTCATGCCGCACACGTGCTTGTCGTCGGCGCCGGCGGACTGGGCTGCCCGGCCCTCCAGCAGCTCGCGGCGGCAGGCATCGGGCGCATCACGCTCATTGATTCCGATACCGTCGATATCAGCAACCTGCACAGGCAGGTGCTGTTTGGTGCGGGGGACGTCGGCAAGCCCAAGGCCGAGGTAGCCGCCGCGCGCGCCCGCGAGCTGGCCCCCGAGTTGCAGATCACCGCGCTCCATGCGCGGCTGACTTCCTCTTCTGTTCTTGACCTCTGCGCAGAGGCCGACCTCGTCCTCGATGGCTCAGATACCTTCGACACGAAGTACCTCGTCGCTGATGCCTGCGAGCTCACCTCTACCCCACTGGCTTGGGGAACCGTGCTGCGCTACGGCGGGCAGGCCGCACTGTGGCGCTCCGGGAATGCATGTGCTGACGGGCGCGGGGTGGGCTTGCGCGATCTCTTCCCCGCTCCGCCAGATGGCGAGGCGCTCGAGTGCTCCACGGCTGGGGTCCTGGGTGCTACGACGTCCGTCATCGCGGGGCTCATGGCCACCGCGACGCTGGGCTGGTTGGGGAAGCTTCCGCACCATGAGGAGCTGCGTGGCCGTGTTACGTCCTATGAGGCGCTGCCCGGTAGTTTCCGCACGCTCACAGTCGGCCCGGATCCTGCGCGCCCGCTGGTCAGCACCTTGCCCGGAGAGCGCAGCTTTCCGCCGGAGCTTCGCGACGGCCACGCCGCCCTCCTCGATATCTCCGAGGAATCGAATTTTCCGCATGCCACGGTGTCACTGCCCTGGCATACCGTCACCGATGATGATTCCGTGCGCCGAGCGCTCGCTTCGTGCTCCTCCGAACTGGTCTACGTGGCCTGCCCCTCCGGTGGGCGCAGCGCGGGCTTCGTCCTACGCTACGCCGATCTGGCGGCGGATATGGGCATCGAGCTGCGTAACCTTCCGGGTGGGCTCGCGTCTCGCGATTACTAGGCGTCGACCAACGCCGGAGCGCGGAAGAGGTGCTCGTCCACAATTCGGGCGGTGCCATGGTGGCGAGCCCGGAAGACCACGCAGGAAGCCACCAGTGCGAGGGCTGTCACAATAAACAACACCGCGATACCGGCCCAGAAAGTTCCGTCGTGGATGCCGTCGGTGGCGCGGGTAAAGGCATTCTTCGCATAGGACATCGGATGGAAAGGATGCAACATGCTCAACGGGCGCGGAATCGCCGCCACCGGCCATACACCGCCGAAGACCATGATGCCCAGAGCGAACGCACCTACGGCGAAGATGGCGCCGATCTTGCGTCCAAAGGTGACCAGGAAGAACTGGTAGGTCGCCGCCCCCACGGCGGCGATGGCGGCGATAACTAGCAGCATCATCGGCCAGCTCGCCGGTGACCATCCCATCATGGAGGACATGAAGGCCATGAAGGCTAGGACGAGGAAATTCAAGCCCGCCACGACTCCAAAGGCTGCGAGGATACCGCGCACCGGGCTTGTGGCCGACTCGCCCCGGCGCCCCAGATAATAAGGCAGTGTCATGGCAACCAGCAGCATGACGAGGAAGCCGAAGACGAGCACGAAGAGCATCGATACACCACCGGTGATGTTCTTCTGGGTCGGATCGACCGGGTCGACCACCGTCTGCACTGGGTGAAGGTTGGAGGAGGTGAAGTTGATGGGCACGGCCATGTTCTGCGCAGACGTATCCGGCTGGGTAATGGAGGGGGCCTTGGCGGCGCCGTCGGCAAGCTTGGTGGCCAATTCGTTGGATCCCGCCTTGAGCTGGTCCATGCCATCCTTCAACTCCGTGCCACCGGCGGCGAGCTGGCTCGTGCCATCCTTCAACGTGCCGGTGCCCTCGTGCAAGCGGGAAGCACCGTCCTGCAGCTGGGCGGCACCGTCGCTCAGTTCGCCAACACCCGCGCGCAGCTGCTGGGAACCATCGGACAAGCGGTGCGCACCGTCATTAAGAGCCATCATGCCGCCCAGGTACTCCGAATTGGGATCGGCCAGGTTGTAGTAGAGCTGGCCGGTGCCGGCAGAAAGCTTCTCCAACTGCGCCA
Organism: Corynebacterium sp. HMSC070E08; assembly: GCF_001808895.1. Taxonomy (NCBI): domain Bacteria; kingdom Bacillati; phylum Actinomycetota; class Actinomycetes; order Mycobacteriales; family Corynebacteriaceae; genus Corynebacterium; species Corynebacterium sp. HMSC070E08. Next base: position 38,478 of record NZ_KV794739.1, on the reverse strand, counting down.
CCATGTTGCCGCTGGCGGCCGGGTCCAGCTTGGAGACCAGTGAATAAAGCTGCTCAGCTTGTTGGTGCATGCCGAGGCCGCGGAGGACGTCGACAAGCTGCAGGAGTGCCGGGGCCACGGCCTGCGCCTGCTTGAGCACCGGGATGAGCATGCCCGTGAGCTGGTTAACACCGCCGTCGATCTGACCCGCGCCATCCGCTAGGCGGCCGGTGCCGGCAAGGAGTTTGTCGGAGCCGTCGGCAAGCTGGGCGGCGCCATCATCGAGCTGCGCGGCGCCATCGCTGAGGCGTCCTACTCCGTCATTCAGGCGGTTCGTGCCGTCCAGCAGCTGGCCCGTACCGTTGTTGAGATCGCCCGCGCCGGCGTCCAGCTTGGCGATTCCCTCGACCGCGCGCCCGCCGCCTTCCTGCAATTTGCCCGCACCCTCATCGAGACGGCCGGCGCCCTCCGCCGCGGTGCCTAGGCCGTCGCTGAGTTTGTTGAGACCTTCGATGACCTGGTCGGCGTATTTCTTGGAAATCGCATTTTCCACGCTGGTCTGGACCTGCGGGATGAGGCTGGAGGAAATCACCGAGCCATTCGTGCCGTAATAATCATTGGTGGCGAAATGAATCTCCGGTTTGACTGGTTTATCGCTGATGATGGTGACGGCCTGCTCGGAAAAGTTCTCCGGGATGGTCACCACCATGAGGTACTTGCCCTTGAGCAACCCCTCGTCCCCATCGTCTTTGCTGACCTCGGCGAAGTTCAGGTACCCCGTCTCCAACAGGCCTTCGACGACCTGATCACCGTAATTGGTGTATTTGCCCTGCTTCTCGACGCCCGCATCCTCATTCACCACCGCCAGGTCAATGTTGCGCATGTACTTTGACGGGTCCCACATGGCCCACATCATGGTGCCGGCGACGATCAGCGGTGCAACGAGAAGAAAAACGATGAGCACGCGCGACACGGTACTCGTGGGGCGCCAATCCAGGACGCGGTGCCAGCCCATGGCTTCGCTGTCGCGGGTCGCAGCACTCCCCTCATTCGCCCGACCAGGCGAAGAACCATTCTTCCGGTCTTCTTCAGTCTCACGGCTCATTCCCGCTTCCTTATAGTGATAGCTCAGGTCCGCTTCTAACCCTCTGTCCAGGCATATTCGACGAAAGAGCGAGCATGAGCGAGACCGCTAGATCGTTTGTTTCACCAAACATACCACTGGAGGAGTTGACGACATAAACTTATTATCATTCGTGCCATTGCGCCCCGTCCAGTTTTTCGCGTGGATTACGAGCTCGGGGCTGCGTTTGGCCGTGTGGGTGCTGGCCATTCCCGCGTGAGATCCAAGTTATGAGGCACATGAACAGGGCGTTTTCTCCTCCGGTTGCGAGGCATTAAGGCCTGTTTTAGTCTCTGTGCCCATGGGGGATATCGAAACCTACATCCGCCTTCGCAATTCGGGGATTGCGTTGGTGGAAGCAGCAACCAGCACACCCGAAGGCTTACGTGCGCTCGGCGCCTCGGCCGGTGATGCCGCGGAGCTGGCGTCGCTTCATGCCATTTATTTCGGCGATACCCGCTTCACCGGAAAGCAGCGCGCAGCGCGTCAGGCGGCCCAACGCCAGGGCCACGACCTGGCCACGTTGAACCTGATTGAGTCCTACACCGCCAAGTTGAAGAAACAGCTCGATGTCTGGAATTTGCGCGTCGCGCTGGCATCCACGCCTTCAGAACGGGTTGCTTCAGTGGCGGTGGAGCGCTTGAAGGAGCTCAGGCCCAAACGCGTGCCTTCACCAGGGGTGCGGCTGACCTACCGCAAGAATGGCCCGCACTCGCTCACGGTTACCGATACCGCTCTGAACATATCCACCATTCGCAGCACACTCGAGTCCATCAACCCCGCCGACCTCCTGGACGCCACCCACCAGGTTTTCTTCAAAGAAGGCGTGGGCTCGCGGCCGGCGGTGGGAACCAACGTCGTGATAACGCTCGACGAGCTCGACAAAGTCGTCCGCCATGACGGCGACGACATCGAACTCGAGCTCACCAACGGCGGGCGCATGAGTGGCGCAGAGTTTCTCACCTACAAATTCGCCGAAACTGGCTACGCCACATTGGTCCACCCCACCATCGGGCCGGTGTGGTTGCACCGACTTTCGCGCTTTGCCAGCCTCGAGCAGCGCATCATGGCCAGCGCCGAACACCCCACCTGCGCTATCGAGAACTGCAATAAACCGGCGGACTACTGCCAAGTCCACCACATCATTCCCTGGCAGGCAGGCGGGGAGACCAACCCGCCCAACCTGACCATGCTGTGCGCCTACCACAACGGCATCAACGACGATGACCCCACCAGCCCGACCGGCAGAGGCTATGTCTTTCGTCTAAAAGGGCCCGTTGACTACATCCCGCCCTGGGGAACGCCGATTACCGGGCAGCCCGCCTACCAAGAAGCGGTCAAACGGCTCGCCGCCGACAAAACCCACGCCCGACCGCCGGATCCACCAAACGGTAGCCCACCGCCCGGATAGCTCGCACCCCAGCACCGTGCCGCCAAAGCAGCTCATCCCCAGCATGGTGCCTACTCCACGCGGAGGCCCCGCAAAACCGCGAGGCTTTCCGCGCCTTCGGCGATCCCTCAGCTAAGTCTCATCCCGCCGTCTGCACTGAACGATCTCGGATTCTCAGGAGACGGACTCTAAAGCCGCCGCTGGGGCGAGAACACACAAAGCTCCGACCGTTTGAACGGTTAGAAGCCGGCCTTCTTGAGAGCGTCGGCCATTGAGCCACCGCCGCCGCGGTCCACGCGGCCACGCCCACCGTCGCGGCGGGAGTTGCGCCGGTCGGAGCGGCCGCCGCGCCCCTCGGAACGCCCACCGTCGTTGCGGCGCTTAGGCGCGGGCTGGCCGGGTTCGTCGTCAAGCCGCAGCGACAAACCAATGCGCTGGCGCTCCACGTCTACCTCCATGACCTTCACCTTCACTACCTGGCCCGAGCGGACCACATCGTGCGGGTCGGAGACGAACTTGTGGCTCATCGCGGACACATGCACAAGCCCGTCTTGGTGCACGCCAACGTCGATGAACGCACCGAAGGCCGCAACGTTGGTCACGGTGCCCTCCAGAATCATGCCCGGTTTCAAGTCCGAGACCTTATCCACGCCCTCCTTGAACGTCGCGGTCTTAAACTCCGGGCGCGGGTCGCGGCCCGGCTTATCCAGCTCCGCGATGATATCCGTCACCGTCGGAACGCCAAAGGTGTCATCGGCGAAGTCTGCCGGCGACAGCTTCGACAACACGCGCGAATTGCCGATGAGCTCCGAAACCCCCAGCCCGGTCTTCTCCGCAATGCGCGCCACCACAGGGTAGGCCTCCGGGTGCACGGCCGAGGCATCGAGCGGATCCTTACCGCCATTGATGCGCAGGAAGCCCGCCGCCTGCTCGAAAGCCTTCGGCCCCAAGCGCGGCACCTTCTTCAGCTCCTTGCGCGAGGCAAACGTGCCATTCTCATCGCGGTAGGCCACGATGTTGGCCGCAATCGTGGAGTTCACACCAGCCACGCGCTCCAGCAGCGGGGCCGACGCCGTGTTCAGGTCCACGCCGACGCCATTCACCGCGTCTTCCACCACGCCATCGAGCGTGCGCGCGAGTGCGACCTGGTTGACGTCATGTTGGTACTGCCCCACACCAATGGCCTTCGGGTCAATCTTCACCAGCTCCGCCAGCGGGTCCTGCAGGCGGCGCGCGATGGACACCGCGCCGCGCAGTGAGACATCCATGTCGGGGAACTCATCGGCCGCCAGCTGCGAAGCCGAATACACCGACGCGCCCGCCTCCGACACCACGACCGGGCTCGGCCGCTTCCCACCCGCCTGCGCGATGAGGTCCGCGACTTCACCGGCAAGCTTCTCCGTCTCCCGCGACGCGGTGCCATTACCAATTGCCATGAGGTCCACCGAATGAGCCGCGCTTAACGACGCCAACTCTCTCACCGCCTCAGCCCACTTCTGCTGCGGCTGGTGCGGGTAGACGATGGTGGTGGCAAGGACCTTGCCCGTCGGGTCGACGACCGCACACTTGACGCCGTTGCGGTAGCCCGGGTCCAAGCCCAGCGTCGCGCGCTGGCCCGCCGGGGCCGCCAGCAGAACATCGCGCAGGTTGGTCGCGAAAACCTTGAGCGCGCCTTCCTCCGCCTTCTCTTTCAGGCGCATGCGCACGTCGAGGCCCGAGGAGATGGAGAGTTTGGTGCGCCAGCCCCAGTGGACGACGTCGGCAAGCCAGCGGGAGGTGTCAACGTCTAGGTCGAAGCGATCTGCGATCATGCCCTCGTAGATGGCGTCATCGCCGGCATCGAGGTTGAGCTGCAGCACGCCCTCGTTCTCACCGCGCAGCAGCGCCAAGATGCGGTGCGAGGGAAGCTTGTCGAAAGGCTCGGAGAACTCGAAGTAATCTTTGAACTTTGCGCCTTCGGCTTCCTTGCCTTCCACCACACCGGCGTTCATGGAACCGCTGGTGTACATACGCTCGCGCACCTCACCGACGAGGTCCGCATCCAGCGCAAAACGGTCCACCAAGATGGCTCGAGCACCGTCGAGGGCCTTCTTCGTTTCCTCGAAACCTTCGGTGAGGTACTCCCCGGCCAGCTCGGCCGGGTCCGCCGAAGGGTTCTCGATAAGCTTATCGGTCAGCGGCTCCAAGCCTGCCTCACGCGCGATATCCGCCTTGGTTTTGCGACGCTTCTTATACGGCAGGTACAGATCCTCTAAGCGCGCCTTGGTCTCGCAGCCCTGGATGAGCGCGCGCAGCTCATCGGTCAGCTTGCCCTGCTCCTCAATCGCGGCGAGCACCGTTTCCTTGCGCTCCTCCAGTTCCCGAAGGTAGGTCGAGCGTTCCTCGATGATACGCAGCTGCGAGTCATCCAGCCCGCCGGTGGCTTCCTTGCGGTATCGGGCGATGAACGGAACGGTGTTACCCTCCGCCATGAGCTTGAGGGCGGCTTCGACAAACTGCTCTTTGACGCCCAGCTCTCCAGCGATGGTGGCTGCGATATTCACAAAACCTCTTTTTGGGTCGGGGACTTAAGACCTTCTCACCCTATACCCCGCCCTGCCACGCGCAGGAAGTGCCCAGGCCAAACTCGGTGTGACCAATCTCTGAGGTTCCGTACCAGAGTGTGTGGGGCGGCAAGCACTCCGCGACGGCGGCGGTGACCTTGGTCAGCGGCAGGTCAGAGGTGCCGTTGACGATGACCCTCCACACGTGCTCACTCACCGGCGGCTGGCCGTGTTTATCCATGTACTCATTGACCAAGATATTGTCGGGCTCGCAGGTAAAGGAGATGATCTCTGCGTTGATGTCGAGCGGTTCGACGCCTCCTTCGCGCAGGCGCTGCGGCATGGCCTTGAGGACCTTGTTCCATTCAGCCTCAGTCATAAGTATTGACAAGTCAGTGCTGACGTCCATCTCAATCCTCCTTTAAGGTTTCCAGGTAGGCGCGATCGGCCTCACTTAACTCCGCTGCATCGAGCAGCTCTGGGCGGCGCTGCCATGTTCGCGCCAGCGACTGCTCGCGGCGCCACCGGTCCACACGGGCGTGGTCACCGGAGGTCAGCACGTCCGGCACCGCCAGGCCACGCCACTCGCGCGGCTTGGTGTAGCTGGGCCCCTCCAGCAGGCCATCGGAGAAGGAATCTTCTTCGTGCGAGCGCCGGTTCCCCAGCACACCAGGGATGAGGCGCACGACGGCTTCGGCGATGACCAGCACGGCCACCTCACCTCCGATGAGCACGTAGTCACCGATGGAGACCTCACGTACGCGGTAGCGGTGCTGCGCATCGTCGACGACGCGCTGGTCGATGCCCTCGTAGCGCCCGCACGCAAACACAATATGCTCCTCCGCGGACCACGCTTGCGCATCGGCCTGAGTAAAAGGCTCTCCCGCGGGCGTCGGCACGATAAGGAGCGGTTTGTCCGAATTCTCGCTTTCGCCATAGGAGCGCGCCTCGACGCCATGAATATCGTCGTGGCGCGGCTTGCTCAGGTGCGGCAGAGCGCTCTGCAGATCCTGGGTCGAGGCGGTGCCGGAGGAGACGTCGTCAAGCGCCGGCCCCCACACCTCCGGCTTCATGACCATCCCGGGACCACCGCCGTAGGGGGAATCGTCAACGGATTTGTGCACGTCGGTGGCCCACTGGCGCAGGTCATGCACGCCCACCGCGAGCTTGCCCTGCTCGATGGCCTTGCCCAGCAGTGCGTGACGCAGCGGGTCGAGATACTCCGGAAAAATGGTGAGAACGTCAATCCTCATAGGTCGAGCAACCCTTCCGGCGGGGTGATGGTGCAGGTCCCCGCCTCCAGATCGATCTCTGGAACGATCTGCTCAACAAAGGGGACCAACGCCTCTTTGCCATCGGTGAGCGTGATTTCCAGGAGGGACTGCGTGGGGCCGTGGGTCACGCCGGTCACCTCGCCAACCTCTACACCGTCGAGGAGGACGCGCAAGCCTTCCAACTCGTGGTCATAGAAGCCGTCATCCTCTGGGTCTTCGAGAGGCTCAGCGAAGAACTGGGTGCCGCGCAGAGAATCCGCGGCCGTGCGATCCGGGATTTCTTTAAACGTGATGAGCAGGCGCCCCTTGTGGGCGCGCACCGCCGCGATGGTGAGTTCGTGTTCCTTCGTGCCTTGTGTGCCGTGGAGAACCTCGCCGACGGCGAATCGGGTCTCGGGGGAATCGGTGGTCACCTCGACGGAGACCTCGCCTTTAATGCCGTGGGATTTCACCACGCAACCAATGAGTAGTTCCATGCCTGCTAGCTTAACGGGCTACGCTGGGGCGGCATGACTGAGCTTCCCATCAATGACGCAACCACCTTTGGCGACGCCTCCCACAACAGTGCCGCCCTCACAACACTGAATCTGCTCGATGAGGCCCCCGAGCCACACCCCACACGCCCCAGACCAGCCGTTAAGAGGGTCCTCAGTGCCGACGGCGCAAACCTCATCCTCTTCTCCTTCCTGCCTGGACAAGACCTACCTGATCACAAGGCCGCGCACCCCATCACCGTCCAGGTGCTCCAGGGATCGGTGATTTTTAGTTGCGGGGAACAAGATGAGGTGCTCGCTCCCGGACGCATAGTGCACCTTCCGGCGTACGTGCCGCATGCGGTGACATGTAGCGAGGAACCTGCACTCATGCTGCTCACCATGTTAACGCCGAACACTGGCGCGAATGTCTAGACTTTTAGTACGATTCTAAGATCGTGAGTAGTTCGAAGCCGTATCACCATGGAAATTTGCATGAAGAGATCCTCCGGGAGGCCATCAAACTCGGCCGGGAAGGTGGACCGGAGGCGGTGACGATTCGCGCCGCAACGCGCGCGGTGGGCGTCTCCCCCACCGCCGCCTACCGTCACTTCAAGGACCAAGCCGCGCTTCTCGACGCCGTCGGGGCCGTCGCCACCTACGAACTCATCAACAAGCTCAGCGATACCTTCGAAACGACGGAGGGCACCATCATTGACAAGATGATGGAGGCCGGTTTCACCTACTTCCACCACGCCTTGGAAGAGCCGCACTTCTTTATGTGCATGATGGCCGCGAGCAGCTTTGGTATTCCGGCCGGGCTCGTAGCCGCGGCTGAGGGGCCCGGCGAAGACCTACGTGTGCAAGCCATGTTCAATTTCTACGGCTACATGGAGCAGTACGCGCGATCCATCGGCCAGCAACCCAAGAGGCAGCACATGATGCAGAATTGCCTAGCCGGATGGTCCACGGTGCACGGTTTCACAGTCTTGTGCCTCAGCGGTCATTTGGGGTCGCTACCGGAGGAAAAGGTGGAAGCTATGGCGCAGTCAGTTATTGCCTCCGCTGTCCGCGGCTTGGACTTCGAAAACCCTCTGGAGGTCCGCCTCCCACGGCCGAAAAACTAGATAATCCCCGCGACCTACTGGTCAGCGGGGATATTACGTTTGGAGTGCAGAAATTACTCTGCGGTCTCCTCAGCCTCAGCGGAGTCGGCCTCTTCAGCCTTAGCGGCCTCTTCCTCGGCCTTGGCAGCCTCAGCAGCAGCGGCTTCCTCAGCAGCCTTCTCGGCGGCAGCCTTAGCCTCAGCCTCTTCCTTGGCCTTGCGCTTCTTCTCGGTGATGGCCTCGATGGTCGGGCCGTTGTTGGCCTCAGCCAGAGCAGCGTTGAAGAGATCCAGCTTGGACGGCTTCGGCTCAGCAACCTTCAAGGTGCCCTCTGCGCCCGGCAGACCCTTGAACTTCTGCCAGTCACCGGTCACCTTGAGCAGTGCGAGAACCGGCTCGGTCGGCTGCGCACCGACACCCAGCCAGTACTGAGCGCGCTCGGAATCGATCTGGATCAGGGACGGCTCCTGCTTCGGCTGGTAGATACCGATGTTCTCGATAGCCTTGCCGGAGCGGCGGGTGCGTGCATCAGCGACGATGACGCGGTACTCAGCGTTGCGGATCTTACCCATACGCTGCAGCTTGATCTTAACGGCCATGATTGGCTCCTTTTCTAGTCACCGGGCAGTTCAGACACGCGCCGCTTTCTGGCGCGCCGGTTCAACCCTTGGATTTATCCTGCGCGTGACGTGCCGGCCGTCCGTAGGCGGTACCGGCGTTACGCAGAGATGAAGTTTTACGTGTCCTCCACGCGGTGCGTGAACAACCTCAACAACTTTAGCGGAACCCACACGAGATAGGAAATTCCCTTTAGCTCTTGCATAGTTAGGCCTTACCCCGTGAAAGGGGTAGTCTGTAATGCGGTTATTTCGCCGCCACACAATCCTCCTTTTATGAATAAACAAGCACCCTCCACATTCCGCTACCGTTACGACCTCGACGGCCTCCGCGGCATCGCGATCGCCTTGGTTGTTCTGTACCACGTCTTCGTTGGTCGTGTCTCAGGTGGCGTCGATGTCTTCCTCCTGCTTTCCGGGTACTTCTTCTTGGGCTCGCAGCTGCGCTATGCCGCGCGGCCCAACGCCTCCCTGAACCCGTGGTGGCCCATCTGGCGCACGCTCCGCCGGCTTGTTCCTTCCCTCGTGCTCGTCATCGGCGTGAGCTATCTACTCGTCCGGCTTTTCGCTCCGAAGCTCATGAACACGGAGCTCACCAAGCAGATCACTGCGACGGTCTTCTACTACCAGAACTGGGAATTAGCGCGGCAGAACGCTGACTACGCCGCTGCCTCCGCAAGCACATCACCACTGCAACACATGTGGTCCATGGCGGTCCAGGGCCAGTTCTACCTGCTGGGCATCTTCTTCGCTCTCGGCCTGGCCGCTTTCATGCGCCTGCGCCCCAAGAACACGGGCCTGCGAGAACAGCGCTTCTCTTCCATTAATTCCATCGCTGGCCCGATTCTCCTCGTAGTTACCGTCGCTTCTTTTGCCTATGCATCCCGCGACGGGCTCTTTGGCACCCCGGAGAACTACTACTCCACATGGTCGCGCGCGTGGGAGCTGACTTTGGGCGCGGTGCTCGTTATCTATGGCTCGCACCTGCGCATGCCGCAACACTTGTCCAACCTCGCCACCGCCGTCGGTCTGGCCGCGCTCGCCTGCACCGGTCTGGTTATCTCCGATACCTTGGCATTCCCTGGGCCGCTGTCCCTGTTGCCGATCGGCGGCGCGGTGCTCATCATTATCGGTTCCGGCGGGTCTTTCTCGCGGGTGCTCACCACCCGGGTTTCTCGTTGGCTCGGTGATATCGCCTACCCGCTCTATCTGTGGCACTGGCCTCTGCTCATCATTTCCATCGCCGCCCTCGGCCTGGAAACCCCTCCGTGGTGGCTCGGTGCCATCATTATCGTGGTGTCGCTGGGCTTGGCGGACGTGACGCATCGTTTCGTCGAGAAGCCCCTGCGCCAACACCGCAAACGCCCGCTTGCCGACGACCTCCCCGTCCACCGCGGCCTCGCCGACCTCCGCACCCGCACCGGCGCTCTCCGCGGGGTCGGTGGCGTCGTCGTTGCTGCCTGCACCATTGCTCTCGTGGCCGTTCAGCCGCTGTGGCTGCGTAGCCTGCAGGAGGCCAACCGCGAAATCCTAGATCCGAGGCTCTACCCGGGAGCCACGACCTTCGTTGAGAACATCACGCCGCCTGAGAACGTAGAGATCAAGCCTGACCCGATTCTCGCGCGCGGCATCCAGCCGCCGGTCGCTGATAATTGGTGCTTCATTCCGGAGCAGGAACCAACGGACTACTTCATCGAGACGCAGAAAGACGGCGTGACGCCGTGCATCTTTGGTGACGTTGATTCCGACGTCGAGGTCTACTTGGTTGGTGGCTCGCATGCGGAGCAGTTCTCCTCGGCGCTGGATTACTTGGGCCGCGAGATGGGCTTTAAGCTCGTCCCGCTTACCCGCGTGGGTTGCCCCATCGAGTTGGGCGATGAACTGAGTGTGAAGCCCTCTTGCGCCGAATGGAGCAAGGAAGTGGTCAAGCGCATCATCGACGCGGACCCAGCGTTGGTTGTGTCCAATTCCACGCGGCCAGGACAGCCGTTCGGCCACGGCCCCGATGCTGTCCCACCAGGCTACATAGCCTTCTGGGACGAGCTGGCCAAGCACGATATCCCCTTTGTAGGCTTCCGCGACAACCCGTGGGGCTTCGATGAACACGGCAATGGCCGCCAGTTTGATGAGTGCTACGTGGCCACCAAGGATTCCCTCGGGTGTGGCATGCGTTTCGAGGAGGTCTACGCGCCCTATGACCCCGGCGCTGAAGTCCTCTCGCAGTACGACAACATGCTCGCCGTGGACACCTCGAAGTGGTTCTGCAACGCCGACGGCGATTGCCCGGTCATCATCGGCAATATCATGGTCTATCGCGATATGCACCACTTCACCAAGGCCTTCGCCGACTCCGCCATCCCGCTCATCCGTGAAGCAATCGCGCCTATCCTCAACGGCGAGCAGGTCAAACAGCAGCCCCCGCAGATTCCCGCCGATAGCCCCGTGATCCCCCAGTCCGCTGAGACGCCTCCGGCCACACCCGCGGAGCCCATCCCCTATCCGGCCTACCCCGCAGGAGAAGCCATCTAGTACGCAGAAGGGTCGGCGCTACAAAGCGCCGACCCTTTTCTCACCGAAGAAGGCTATGTTCTTCGGTTATTTCTTCTTGCCCTGACCAAAGTCCAGGTTGCTGAGGTCGATATTTTCCATGCCCTTCGGCATCTTGATATCGCCTAGTCCGGGCATGCCGCCGCCCATTTGCTCCTGCATCTTTTGCAGCTCCTGCATCGACGGCATGCCACCCGGCATACCGCCGCCACCACGACGCTTCGGCGGCTTGCGCTTGCCGTTCTTGCCCTTGCGGCCCTTCGGCTTCTTCTTGGTAGCGGAACGCCCACCGCCCATGCCCGGCATACCAAAACGACCGGCCATCTGCGACATCATCTTCTTGGCTTCGGTGAAGCGCTCGATGAGCTGGTTGACGTCAGAAACGCTCACACCGGAACCAAGGGCAATACGCTTGCGGCGCGAAGCGTTGAGAATCTTCGGGTTCTCGCGCTCCTCCGGGGTCATACCGCGGATGATGGCCTGGATGCGGTCGAGCTGTTTCTCATCGACCATGTCGGCGATCTGGTTCATCTTGTTGCCGCCCGGCATCATCTTGAGCAGGTTGCCCATCGGGCCCAGGTTGCGCACCATGAGCATCATGTCCAAGAAGTCGTTGAGCGTCATCTCGCCGGAGCCCATCTTCTTGGCGGCTTCCTCCGCCTTGGACTGATCCAGCTTGGACTCCGCCTGCTCGATAAGTGTCAGCAGGTCACCCATACCCAAGATGCGCGAGGACATGCGCTCCGGGTGGAAGACGTCGAAGTCCTCGAGCTTCTCACCTGTGGAGGCGAACATGATGGGCTTACCCGTGACCTCACGGATGGACAGGGCTGCACCACCGCGGGCATCACCATCCAGCTTGGTCAGGACGACACCGGTAAAGTCCACGCCATCGCGGAAAGCTTCAGCGGTCTGCACGGCGTCTTGGCCGATCATGGAGTCAATGACGAAGAGCACTTCGTCCGGGTTGACGGCATCGCGGATGTTGCGCGCCTGCGTCATCAGGGTCTCATCGATGCCGAGGCGACCAGCGGTATCGATGATGACGATGTCGTGCTGCGTACGCTTAGCCTCTTCGATGCCGCGCTTGGCGACGTCCACCGGATCCCCATGCGAGGTACCCATCTCATGCTCGTGGGAGTCCAGGGAGGTGCCAGGATCCGGCGCGTAGACGTCGACCCCGGCGCGCTCGCCAACGATTTGGAGCTGCTGCACCGCGCCCGGGCGCTGGAGGTCACAGGCCACCAGCATCGGGGTATGTCCCTTGGAGGCAAGGTGCTTGGAAAGCTTGCCCGCCAAAGTGGTCTTACCAGCACCTTGGAGGCCGGCGAGCATGATGACCGTCGGCGGATTCTTGGCTAGGTTGAGGCGGCGGGTCTCGCCGCCGAGAATCTCGATGAGCTCCTCGTTGACGATTTTGACTACCTGCTGCGCCGGGTTGAGGGCCTCGGAGACCTCGGCACCGGCCGCACGCTCCTTGATGCGCTTGATAAAGCCGCGCACGACGTTGAGAGAGACGTCCGCCTCCAACAACGCAAGGCGGATTTCGCGCGCTGTGGCGTTGATGTCCGCCTCGGTCAGCTTGCCCTTGCCGCGCAGACCGGACAGGGCTGATTGCAAGCGGTCAGACAAAGACTCAAACACGGTGCAGTGCTCCCTCAACTATCGTGGATAAATTTATAACTTCCCCAGCTTAGCCGTTGACCAGTGCTTGGGTCACATTCCGGACGAGGGCGGCGCGGGGGACGTCGCCAAGCGGCACGGCGTGGAGCACCATCGTGGCGCCCGGCGCGGCGGTGGATACCCACTCGCACTCGGGAAGCAGCGCCAGCACGTGGCCGAGGGTACCCGGGTAGTCATCGATCCGAACCTCGAAGACTCCACTGCTCCACATCGCGGTCGCGGGCCCCGGCACAAAATCGGGCAGCACGGTATAGGTGCCGGATTTATAGGACTGAACGAGGCGCTCCTCCACCGTGGCGAGATCGATAGCACCGTGGAGAGCGCGGATGTCGAACTCGCCGGCATAGCCCTCCTCGGTGCGCACGAGGCGCGAGGAAAGAATGTTCCAGCCCAACGCGGCAATCAGGGCCAGGGGGCGCACGGCCTCCCTTTGGTAGTTGCCACGCCACAGGACGGTAAAGCTGTCATCCTCCGGGTTGTGGCGCAGACCGATGTCGCGGTCGGCGGCAACCAGAGGACGAACTGGGCGCAGTGCCTCCAACTGCGCAAAAGCACGCCCGCTGACCGCTTCAATGCCCTGATTTAGCCTGCGGTTCCACACACCGGGCCCGGTGGATTCGGCATCGGCGCGGGCGAGCACGACGAGGAGAGCCAAGGTGAGGTAGTCATAGCGCACGGCTTCGAGGAGCTCGTCACGGGCTTCATCGGATGAAGGGTCCGTGCGGGAGACGATGCGCGCCAGCGTGGTGTGCTCAGCGACCACGGTTTGTACGCGGGAGCGATCCGCCAGGTCGAGACCAAGCTTGGCTGCGGCTCGCGCCACCATCTCCGCCCCCACCATCTCGTGCGGGCGCCCATAGCCTTTGCCGATGTCGTGATAGAGCCCCACCAGGAGCAGCAGGTCCGGCCGGGCCACGGAGGTGCGCGCTTCCGCACAGCGCGCGGCGGTAAGGATGGAGTGGTAGTCCACGGTGTGAGCGTGCGTGCGCTCGCGCGGCAACAGCCCCCGGATGTGCTCCCACTCTGGGACGAGCCGCTCCCACAATCCGTGAGCGTCCATCTCCTGGATGAGGCGCGGAGTGTTGAGCGGCGAGGACAACAGGCTGAAGAAGGCATCCGTCGCGGCGGCGGGCCAGCGTTCGGGCAGTTCCGGCAACTCGCGCAATTGCTCCCAGACGTGGGAGGGCACTGTTCTGCCCGAGCGCGCCGCAGCGGCGGCCACGCGCAGGAGCAGCCACGGCTCGTCGAGATCGGCGGTGCGAGCGAGGCGGATCTCGCCCCCGACATCAACCACCCCGATATCGAGGGGCTTACGTGTGCGGTTGTGGCTGCGCCTGGCCACCACGCCCCGCGCCGTTGCCAATGCCCGCTCCACGGCCTTGTCCACCGCTGCGGCGGCAGTCACGACGGCCGCAGACAAGTCATAGCGGTCGGCAAAACCCAACTCGTGAGCTATCTCCTCAGCGAATTCGGGATCGAGGACGTCGCGGTGTCGGCGGGCGGTGACGTGGAGGAGCGTGCGGACGTCGAGAAGCAGGGCCTGCTCTTCCTCGAGCGCTGGGGCGTCGGCGAGGTTGCCCAGGGCGAGGGCCCGCAAGAATTGGATGTCGCGCAGGCCGCCCCGCCCATTCTTGATATCCGGGTGGGTCATCGTGGCCAGGGTCCCGGACCGGCGCCAGCGGGTGATTGCTAGGTCGACGAAAGCATCGAAGTTGCTCTGCAACAGGCGGCGCCACGAGGCATAGACCTGGGCGCGGGTGGAGTCCACGAGCTGCTTGTCGCCGGCGACGAAAGCCAGATCCAGCTGCGCGAAGCCGGCGGCGGGATCAGATCCGGCGATGGCACCGAACTCGCGCGGGGTGCGCACGGCGTAGTCAAGCCGGTATTTGGCGTCCCAGATGGGGTACCAGATTTCGGAGACGACGTCCTCGGGAAGCTCGGTGTCATCCGGGTGGAGGAGAATCAGGTCGAGATCCGAAAAAGGGGTCATCGCCCGCCGGGCAAAAGAACCCGTGGCGGCAAGCGCACAGCCGGGCGGAAGCTGCAGGGACTGTGTGAGGCGCAGCGCCGAAGCGTAGGCGTCCTCACGCAGTTGGGCGGCCGTAGACACCTTTTAGAGAGCGGCCTCGCCGCGTTCACCGGTGCGTACGCGGATGACGTCCTCGACGTGCGTGATCCAAATCTTGCCGTCACCGATCTTGCCGGTGTAGGCGGCGTCGACGATAGCGGAGAGGATGTCCTCCACCTGCTCGTCGGCCGTCACCACCTCAAGCTTGACCTTGGGTACGAAATCGGTGGCGTACTCGGCGCCGCGGTAGACCTCGCTGTGGCCGCGCTGCTGACCAAAACCCTGGGTCTCGGTCACGGTCAGGCCGTGCACGTCGTGCTGTTCGAGGGCTTCACGGATGTCCGGCAGCGTGAACGGTTTGACGATGGCAGTGATGAGCTTCATCTGTTACTCCTTAGCTCCGGCGGTGTCGACCCGCGGCTGGACGGTAGGTGCAGGGTTAATCCTAGCGTCGTGGGTGTGGCGACGGTGAGACGCCACGGACTCACGGAAGTCATAGGCGGACTCGCGGTGCTCGCTCAGGTCGATGCCTTGGTCTTCATCATCGGCCCTCCACCCCAGGGTGGCGCGGATGAGGAGCGCCACAACCAGCGTAACGGCAGCGGAGAACAGCATGGCGACGAGCGCGATGACCGCCTGGACGACGAGCAGCTTGAAGCCTTCCGAGAGGTGACCGGTGAGGATGCCGTTATCCGTGGCGAAGAAGGCCAACCCGATGGTTCCCCACAGGCCAGCGCACAGGTGCACGCCGACGACGTCCAGGGAGTCATCGAAGCCCCAGCGGTACTTCAGACTGATACACAGGCAGGCGATAATGCCGCCGAGGAACCCGAGGGCGATGGAACCGAGCGGGCTGAGTGCTCCTGCGGCCGGGGTGATGGCGACAAGACCTGCAATCGCGCCGGATGCAGCGCCGAGAGAAGTCGCGGCGTGGTCCCGGATTCTTTCCACGAGCATCCAGCCGAGCATCGCTGCGGCCGCCGCAACAGTGGTGTTGAGCCATGCCAGGCCAGCAAGACCGTCCGCAGCGAAAGCGGAACCGCCGTTAAAGCCGAACCAGCCGAACCACAGAAGCGCAGCGCCCAGCATCACCATCGGAAGGTTGTGGGGCCTATCGATGTGCTTCGGGAAGCCCGCGCGCGGGCCCACGACGATAGCCAGAACCAGGGCAGCCGCGCCGGCGGAAATGTGCACGACGGTGCCGCCCGCGAAGTCGATGGGAGCAATGAGAGCCTCACCGTTTGATACACCGAAGAGCCACGCTGCGAGGGAACGCGGGGCATGGGAGAGCACTCCCCCGCCCCACACCATGTGAGCGAGCGGAAAGTAGGCGAAGGTGATCCACACGCCCGCAAAGGTGAGCCACGCGGAGAACTTCACGCGGCCGGCGAGGGCTCCGGAGATGATGGCTGTCGAAATAATGGCGAAGGTTGTTTGAAAACCGATGTCGATGATGTTGGGGTAACCAGCACTGCCGGCAAGGTACTCGGCGGAGGGCCCGGTGATGTGGCCGCGTAGCCCCCAGGCTTCGAACGGGTTACCCACGATACCCGCCAGCGAAGAGCCCGCATAAGACATTGACCATCCCCACAAGACGTAGAGCACTGGGACGAGCGCTAGTGCGCCGAAGGACATCATCATCATGTTGAGGACGTGACGGTTGCCCGCCATTCCGCCGTAGAACAACGCCAATCCGGGGGTCATGAGCAGCACCAAGGATGCGCTGATGAGCATCCATGCTGCGTCGCCGGAAGAAAATGCTTCAGGAGTCATACGTCAACTAACCTCGTTTCTATAGCTTGATAGGTAACGGGACTTAATATACCTATCGCACTATAGAATTAGGAAGGAAAGTGAGCTGCAGATCACACTTAAGATCGAAAAAGCGGCGAGGGAAGCACTCTCCTCGCCGCTTGTCCCAGCACGCGCCCTAGAGCTCGTCCTCGGAAGCCTTTACCGTTTGCTCACGCTCGCGCATACGCTTGGCATACTTCACGTCGGTGACGGTCACGCCGTAGATGGAACGGCCCATGTAGAAGGAGCCCACCGACGCGATGATCCACACGCCGAAACACGCGATCATGACCTTGATCAGCGACCACAGGGAAAACCCGTTCTCAGCAAAATCCACGACCAACTTCGCCACAAGCAGCAGCGGAACGGCCAAACCGACCGTCGGCCCCAGCAGGTTGACGCGGGTCAGGGCATCGGGCGCACGCCACAAGGCGATGGCGGTCCCAATGACCAAGACCGTGGCTACGACCAACAGAATCGAGGCGATAATCTCCGCGATAGTCATGGTCTTACCTCCTACCCTTCGAGATGATGCGGGCCATCGACAACGTCGGCAGCACGCCGGCCGCAATAGCCGCGAGCATGGCGATGTCATAGACGATGGACGCGTGATTAGTCATGGACCACGAAATATACATGCACAGCATGCCGTAAAAGACCATGTCACTCATCACGGTTCGGGTGAGCTCATCACGGGAGCGCAACGCCAATACCAACGCCGCGCACACCGATGCGCCGATGAGGAAAATACTGACAAAAACTACCCATTGAAAGGCGCTCATCGAGGAAAAATCAATCATTTCTTATCATCCTTTCGGGCATCCTTGTTCTGTGCAACCTGGCGCAAGGGCCACACGGAGTACTTCTCCACATCGTGCGCGGCCAGCGGGGTATCGTCCGCCTTCGCGATATCGGGGGCGCGCATATGGCGGCCCAGGGTATCCAGCGGATACTCGTAGAACGTCGGGGCGAGCTCCTCCGTCGGGCCCTGGCCAGGCACGCCATAATCGATGCCCTTCACTCGTGGCGCGAGGCGCTCCTCCATGTCCGCGAGGTCCGCCATGACACTAGCCGGGTCATCCCCCATCACGGCTTGGACCAGCACGATGCGCGGAAGGCCTTCGGCAACCGGCTCGCGCAAGCCCAACGACAGGGTGCCCGGCGTTGCGGTAATGGACGAGGTGAACCAGAAGATCTCCCAGGCGCTCGTCACACGCAAGGGGTACCGAAGCACCACTGGGCGATAGTTGTTATGCGGCTTGAAGGATTCCATGGCGAGCGAAAAGCCCGCGACGAAGATCTCCTTAATGAGCCACAGAGCGTAGACAACTGCATGCACAGCACTCTTCATTTAACGGCCCTCCTGAAGGGAGTCGATATCGGGTAGGGCTACGGGGTCGTCGCCAAGCACTGCGTGTGCGTAGGCCTCCGTGTCCAACAAATCCTCCGATGCCTCCATGGTGACACTAATGACCGGCCCGGACAGGATGAACATGGTCAGCGAGCCCAAGATCAACGCCGCCGAGGGCGCCATCAGCTTCTTGCGAATCACAAGTTCATCGGGCACCTTCTCCTTTGGCAGGTCCTTGCCCCAGAAGACTCGGCGCCACACGCGCAACATGGCCAGGAACGCCGCGAAGGAGGCGATGATAATCACCGCGATAACGGTCCAGGCCCATCCCCCGCCGGTACGGGCGATTTCCGCGACGATGAGGACCTTGCCCCACATACCGGAGAAAGGCGGGAAGCCCACGACGGAGAAGGCACCGGCGGCGAAGATCCACGCGATAATCGGATCACGGCGCGCCAAGCCAGAAAGCTTGTTGAGCCTGCCCGTACCGTACGTCTCCTCGATGGCACCGGAGGCCAGGATGAGGGAGCCCACCGTGAGCATGTGGTGAATCGTGTAGAGAATGCCGGCAGCCAACGCGCGCTGCGCATCGTGGGTCGTGAAGGCCATCATCACGAGGATGAAGGGCATACCGTTGAGCATCTGATAGCCCAGCACGCGGCGGATGGAGTTCTCAGCCAAGCCGCCGAAAGCGCCAACCAGCATGGAGATGATCATGATGACGATGATGAGTGTCCCCCACCGCTGGTCCATATCAAAGAGCTGCACCCACAGGCGGTAGAGCATGTACACCGCCACCTTGGTGTGCAGGCCGGAGAACAAGCCCATGACCGCAGCCGATGTTCCCGGGTAGGTCCGTGGCAGCCAGGACTGCACGGGGAACACGCCGGCCTTCGCAGCGATGGCGATAACGATGATGCCCGAGGCCACCGTCACCGGGCCGTTGCCGGCGGCAGCGCCCGTGAGCGCCGCCAGGTTGACCACGCCGGTCACCGAGTAGATATAGCCCACGCCGACCACCAAAAGCGTAGATGCGAACAAGTTCACCAGCACGAAGGCGCGGCCGGCAGCCAAGCGCGACCAGGTACCGGACATCGTGATGAGGCCATAGGACGGCAGCAGCATGACCTCGATGAACACGAAGAAGTTAAAGAGGTCAGCGGTCAGCAGGGCGCCGCACACACCAGTGATAAGGATTAGTGTCAGCGACGGGTAGTAGCGAGACTTGGTCTCACCGCCCACGATGGCAAACCAGTTGGCACCGAAGGCCACGATCATCGTCGTAATGAGCATGAGTGCCGAGAAGGTATCGGCGGCGAAGGCAATACCCGCGTTGCCCAGGTAGTTACCCACGCTGTGCGCCACCACTCCGTTGCTCATGGTGTAAAGCAACAGCGCAAAGGAGGCGAAAATACCCACGCCCGGAACGATGAGCATGATGGCATCGCGCACGCGGCTCCATGGCGCGAGGAGCGCCAGCGCCGCCGATACGAGGGGAACCGCTGGGAAGAGCGGGAGGAGGGCGCTTACGGTGTCATACATCTAGTTGTCCTCCTCTTGTTCGAGTTCTTTCAAACGATCCATCTTGTTAGCCGAGCGCTCCAGAATCTCCCGGTTCTGGGTGTCGCGTCCCAGCGTGGAGAAAGCGTGGTCAATGGTGTTGTCATCCACCGGCTCAACAACATCCGTGTCGTCGTTCGCGCCCATCGCTGCCATGGTCAGCAGGATGGTCGAGGTAGCCATGGAAATCACCACGGCGGTCAGCACAAAGGCCTGCGGCAGCGGGTCCGCCATCTGGTCCATGCCCACCTGCGATGGAAAGGACTCCCCGCGGTAGGAGTACACGCCGGTGGCCAGGAGCATGAGGTTGGCACCGTGGCCGAAGGCCATCATGCCCAGCACGATGTGCACAAGGCCGCGCTGCTGGATGAGGTAGACGGCGCTACCGATGAGCAAAGCAATGGTCAGTGCGAGGATCATGAGTTCTTCTCCTCTTGAGCCGAGATTCGGTGGGACGAGGACGCACGGTGGCGTGCCTCGGAGTCATTGAGCAACGCCGTTGGGTCCGAAGACGGGTTGATGGACTCGGGATACGGGTCGTCGACATCCTCCATGACCACGCGCGGGGTATTCGGCAGCGCGGAATCATCGTCATGAACCCACGGCAAGTAGTCCCGCTCGGTGCCCGGGCGCAGGTAGCCACCCAAGGCGTTGATGGCCATGGTGAGCATGCCCAACACCGCGAGGTAAATGCCGAGGTCGAAGATGAGCGACGTCGTCCAGTGCTGCCCCAGGGCGTGGCCATGGATGGCGGTGAGGAAACCACCGGAGCTATGCGACGTCGGGATGTAGCCGATGAAGCCTGCCACCAGCGCCACGATAATGCCCACGCCGGTGAGGTGAATCGGAGTCATGCGCCCGAAGACAATCTCATCGGTACCGCGGGACAGATAGGTCAGGCCGATGGCAGCACCCATGATGAGCGCCGCTGGGAAGCCGCCGCCGGAAGCCTGGTGGCCGCGGTAGAAGACAATGAAGGACATGACCACCAGGATTGGGATGGCCACGGCAATGCCCTTGCGCAGCGGCACCGAGTTGAGCTGCGACTGACCGAACGGAGCCGGGCGTGTGCCGGAGGTGAACGGGAAGCGCGGCAGCGTCGAGGTGACCGCTGCGATAACCACGGCGGCCATGCCCAACACCGAAAGCTCGCCCAGGGTATCGAGTGCACGGAACTCCACGATGATGGTGGCCACCACATTGTCGCCACCAGTAATATCCGGAGCGTTGTTGAGGTACCACATGGCCAGATCCGAGCGCTCGTGACGGCCCATCAGCGCCCACACGCCCAGGAATGCGGTGAGCCCAGCGAGCACGGCCACCACGATGGAACCCACCTTGCGGTTGTTGTTTTGTACTGGGTGGAATTTCTCCGGCAGATAGCGCAGGACCATCATCATGACGATGACGGACAGCGCCTCCACCGTGAACTGCGTCAGGGCCACGTCGGGTGCGCCGAGCAAGAACATCTGCAAGGTCACGCCGGTTCCCGCGGTACCAATCATGACCGCACCGGTGAGGCGGTTGCGGGTGCGCACCAAGCCAAACATCGACAGCGCGACGATACCCAGCGGCAGCAGATCCCATGGGTTGTCAAGGCCGTCCACGCGCGGGTTGAGAGCCACACCGTCGACACCCGTGGACACCAGAGTGGAGCCCGCAAGGATGATGACTAGGAGGATGATCGGCAGGATCAGCTTCGACGGGTTGTGGGTATCGGACATGCGGCCAACGAAACGGCCGAAGGCTGCGCACACATCCTGGATCCACTTCAGAATCTGGTTACCGGTGCGCGGCAGGAGCTGGCGCTCCTCCATCGCGGTCCACAGCGGCCCGCGGAAGAACAACGCGATGATGCCAGCGATCAGCACCATCACAGAAATAAGCAGCGGGACGTTCAGGCCGTGCCACAGCGCAAGGTGGGAATGGCCCTCCATACCGATGGCCGCCACGATGTTATCGAGCGGCTTATCGAGTGCTCCCATAACGAAGATGATCGGAACCGACATCACGCCCGGCAGAGCCGCGGGCAGCCACAGCCGAACCGGTGCCTCATGGACATGCGACATGTTGCGCGGGCCATCGAAAAAGGCACCGAAGACGATCTTGGCGGAGTAAGTAAACGTGAAGAACGCACCCACGCCGGCGACGATGAGCAACAGCACCTGGCCGGTCGATCCGATGGGAGCCTCTTCGAAGGCGGTAAGCATCCCTTCCTTCGACACGAAGCCAAACAGCGGCGGGACCGCCGCCATGGAGGCAGCGCCGATGAGCATGGAGCCGAAGGTCCACGGCATCTTGTTCCACAGCACGCCGAGGCGGCGGATATCGCGGGAACCGGCCTCGTGGTCGATGACACCAATGAGCATGAAGATGGAGGACTTAAACAGCGCGTGCGCCAGCGTGTGCACGAGCGCCGCCGCAATGGCGAAAGGCGTGCCCACACCAATCGTGGCCACGATCCATCCCAGGTGGGACACGGTGGAGTACGCGGTCAGCTTCTTCAAGTCCGTCTTCTGCACGGCGAAGACCGCCGACATCACGGCGGTACCCATACCGGCGACGATGAGCAGCCAGTTCCACACGGCAACATCGTGGAAGATGGTGGAGAAACGAATCAACAGGTAGACACCGGCCTTAACCACTGCTGCCGCGTGCAGGAAGGCCGAGACCGGCGTCGCGGCCGCCATGGCTTCCGGCAGCCAGAAGTGGAAGGGGAACTGTGCAGACTTGGTAAATGCCGATACCGCAATGAGCACGGCAACCCCGGCGGTCAGGCCTGGGCGCTCCGCCCACACGTCGGAGGCCAAGATGCCCTCAAGGTTCGTCGTCCCCGCTGCGGTTGCAGCAATCGCCACGCCCGATAGCAAGGTGAGGCCGCCAACGAAGGTAAGGATCAACGTGCGCTGCGAACCCGCCTCACCTGACTTACCGCTGCGCGCAATGAGCATGAACGACGCCAGCGATACCAGCTCCCAGGCAAGGAAGAGCACCACGACGTCGTTAGCGAGCACGAGCAGGAGGATCGACAGCGTAAACGCGGTCATCAGGACATAAAAACTGACGTTTCCTTTTCCTTTAGGCAAGTAAGCCGCAGAATAAGTAAACACCACCGCACCGATGACGAGAGCCAGCATGGCGAAGAAGATGCCGAGTGCATCGCCGCGGAAGGCGAGGTTGACATCAACACCGGGCGCGATCACATCGCGCACCCACGTCACGGAATAGGTCAGTTCTTCGCCACGGGCAAGCGCCGGAAATTCTTTAGCCAACAGTGCCGCGGCGACAATAAAAATGCCGGCTAGCGGGTAGCCGGCTGCGCGATCAGCAACCTTGACGGCTACTGGTGCAAGCGCCACTGCGACAGCTGCGAGGAGGACAACATACAGGAGTGTCACGGAAGAGTAGCCTCACGAACCGTTGTTAGGGCTGTTTAATCAGCCTCACATAGACAGGACTTTCCCAGAGTATCATTGTGACCTCCCCCAAAGCACATCTTTAATGGGATGAAGACGACGAAAGCGCCCCACAAAGGAGGCGCTACGTCTCGAAAGAACTTAGGTCTAGCCCAGGGATCTATAAGGACTTACTTCTCCCCCAGCAAGGCATCAACAAATCCTTCAACCTCAAACGGCGCGAGGTCATCTGCACCCTCGCCGAGGCCCACGAGCTTGACCGGCACGCCCAGTTCCTCCTGCACCTGGAAGACGATGCCGCCCTTGGCGGTGCCATCCAGCTTCGTGAGGACAACGCCGGTGATATCAACAACATCACGGAAGATACGGGCCTGGGTCAGGCCGTTCTGCCCCACCGTCGCATCCAGTACAAGCAGGACCTCATCAACCTCGGTCTTCTTCTCCACCACGCGCTTGACCTTGCCCAGCTGGTCCATAAGGTCCACGGAGGTGTGCAGACGGCCAGCGGTGTCAACGAGAACAACGTCGACGCCCTGGTCAACGCCAGCGGCCACGGCATCAAAGGCCACGGAGGCCGGGTCCGCGCCTTCCTTGCCGCGGACAGTCGTAGCGCCCACGCGACGGCCCCAGGTCTCCAGCTGGTCCGCAGCCGCTGCACGGAAAGTATCCGCCGCGCCGAGCAAGACGTTGTGCCCCATGGACACGAGCACGCGGGCCAGCTTGCCGGTCGTGGTGGTCTTGCCGGTGCCGTTGACGCCGACGACCATGATGACGGCTGGCTTGCCATCGTTCGGCATGGCCTTGATGGATCGGTCCATCTCCGGGTGGCCTACCTCGATGAGGGCTTCACGCAGCATGGCGCGGGCTTCGGCCTCAGAGCTCACTCCGCGCTCCGCAATCTTCTCACGCAGGGAGTCGGTAACCTGCATCGTGGACTTCGTACCCAAGTCCGCCATGATGAGGGTGTCTTCGATTTCCTCCCAGGCATCATCATCCAGGTCACCAGCGGAGAGAATGCCCATGAGGCCTTGGCCGATGGCGTTTTGCGAGCGCGACAGGCGCCCGCGCAGCTTGCCCAAGCGGCCGGCAGCCGGCGCAATATCCTCCTGCGGCTGGGCTGCCGGGGCCTCAACCACCTCAGCGTCGTCGGATACCTCTAGCTCCTCTGGCTCAGCTTCAAGTGCCGCGCTTGCCGACGCCGCCTGTGCCCCCGCCGCCGCGGCGGCCTCCTCTGCTTCGGCTTCCTCTGGCTCTGCCTCCTCTGACTCGGCCGGTGCTTCTGACTCAAGCCGTGCTTCTACCTCTGCCTCTTCTTCGGCCTCAGACTGGACGGAAGGCTCCTCCTCTACCTTCGGGGCTTCGGCTACCGGCTCCGGTTCAGCAGTCTCCGGTTCGCTGGCCGGAACAGCTTCCTCCGTGTCCGCTTCATCCTTATCAACAGCAGCGGCACCGGATACAGCAGCACCAGCGGCGGCAGCACCCACAGCTCCTGCAGCGGCTACGCCGGCGGAAGAAGCCTTATCCTCTTCCTCCTTTGCCGGTTCCTTCTGCGCAGCCGGTTCCGGCGTGCTCACCGGCTTCGCGTCTGCGACGGGTTCCGGCTTCGGCTCTGCCTGAGGCTTCGGTTCCGCCTCAGGCGTCGGTTCCGCCGCAGGCTTCGCTGCCTTCGGTGTCTCCTCTTCATCCTTGAGCTGAGCGTTCGCTAACTCGGTGGCATCACGCTGCTCAGACTTCTTCTCCGCGTGCGGCTGAGCTTTGGGCTCGGCCGGTGCGGGCTCCTCAGTCTTAGCCGCAGGCACAGGTTCCTTGGTAGCGCCGCCGCCAGCAGGGGCAAAATTAAAACCAGACTTGGCCTGGTAGTTGCCGGACTTCTGTTGCTGGGTCAGCTCCTTCGGCTCCTCCACGGGCTTTTCAAAAGAAACCTTCTTTGATTCGCCGCGCTTCTTGCCCAGAACAACGAACAAGACCACCAGCAGAATCAGGACGATGACTGCTATCGCAATCCACAGAAAAGTAGTATTCATGCCCTCCATAGTGCCAGGGTTGTTCACGCCCGGCACGGTGAGGAGGCCAAAAAGCCTCGGACTGGTGCCCGCCGTTAGCGCGGGGCATCCACGCCGAGGCGCGTCGCATCCTCCGCCGCCTGTGCTGTGCCCGGCGCCTCACCGGCGCGGGACATGCGCTGCGAAATCACGCGCGTCACGCCATCGCCGCGCATCGTCACGCCATAGAGCACGTTGGCCACGTCCATCGTCGGCTTCTGGTGGGTAATGACGATGAGCTGAGAATCCTTACGCAGCTCCTCGAAAAGTGCGATGAGGCGGCGCAGGTTGACGTCGTCAAGCGCGGCTTCCACCTCATCCATGACGTAGAACGGTGAGGGGCGTGCGCGGAAAATCGCCACGAGCATAGCCAGGGCCGTCAAGGACTTCTCGCCGCCCGAGAGCAGCGACAAGCGCTTCACCTTCTTGCCCGGCGGGCGCGCCTCTACCTCGATGCCGGTGGCCAGCATGTCATCCGGCTCCGTAAGGATGAGACGCCCCTCGCCACCCGGAAACAGCGTCTGGAAAACCTTGGGAAACTCCGCTTCCACGTCGTGCCAGGCATCCGTGAACAGCTGCAAGATTTGCGCATCCACATCTTCGATAACGCCAGTCAGATCCTTGCGGGCCTGGATGACATCATCTAATTGCGTGGACAGGAAACTATAGCGCTCCTCCAGAGCCTTGTACTCCTCCAAGGCCAACGGGTTGACCTTGCCCAAGGAATTGAGGTCCTTCTCCGCCTGCTTCAACCGCTTGGTTTCGGCGGAACGATCAAAATCCTCACCCGGGGTGTAGTCCTTGAGCAGGTCGGGGATCGCAATGCCGAGCTGCTCCACGATTTTCTCCTCGGCCTCGTCCACGCGCACCTGCGCCTGGCTGCGGGCAATCTCGGAGTTATGCGCGGAGTCGGTCAGGAGATCCAGCTGCTGGCGGGTCGAGGAGACCGCTTGCTTCGCCGACTGCGCGCGGCCCTGCAGCACACCGCGCTGGGTGACCAGCTCATCGCGTTCCTCGGCCGCTCGCTCGAGTGCCTGCGCGGTCCGGGCAGCCAAATCTTGGGCATGCTTGTCGACGGCCCCCGCCAACCGAGCCTGTGCCTGCCGGCGGGCCATCGCCTGATCGTGGCGGGCCTTGGCTTGGCGCTCGTGCTGGGCTTGGCGCCGCAGGGCCTCTCCCCTGCCCGCTGCCTGGCCGACCTTCTCTTCGGCGCTGCGGGCCGCCAGCTGGGCCTCCACCTCCATGGCTTTGACCTGTTCGAGGGCCGTCGAGGCTGCATCGCGTTCCACCGAGGAGGGTTCATCAGCCTGCTCTTCGGCGTCCACGCGAGACAAGCGGTCACGAGCCTCCGCCAATTCTTCGCGCAGGCGGGCCAATTGCACTTCGATATCCGTAGCGCGTGCGGCCGCCTTTTCGTGCTCAGCCTTGTTTGCCTCGTACTGCTTGAGCAATCGCTGGTGATCGCGCTTCCACGCTTCGAGTTCGTGATCGTGCTCCCGCAGTGCGGCCTTGGCGCTCGCCGCACCCACGCGCGCATCGTCCGCCGCGAGCTTCGCGCCTTCTAGGGTGCCCGATAGCTCCTCCAGCTCGTGGGTGGCGGTCTCCAGATGTTGCTCGGCTTCCGCGATCTGGCCGCTTACCTCCACCGTTGAGGCAGCTCCAGTTCCGGCCTCTACCCAACCTTCGCCTACGAGCAGGCCCTCAGGGGTCACAGCTCGCAGGCGCGGATCTTCAGCGATGAGTTCGCGGGCAGCAGCATAGTCTTCTACGAGAACGACGTCGGAGAGCAAGCGCGTTACCGCCGCTGAGACTTCTGGGACCAAAACCATCTGGTCCAACAACCAGCGAGCACCGGAAGGTAAGTCCGCGTCAAGGCGCCAAGCTGAACCGGTGGGTTCCGCGGCGACGTCGATCAGCGGCGTGCGGCTCGCCTGCGCCAAGTCGCGCACGATGTCCCCGCTCACCGCGCCGGCTTGTGCTTCGGCGAAAGAACCCAGCGCAGCGGCAACGGCCGTCTCATAACGCGTGGAGATGAACTCCGCGAGAGGTTTAAAGCCCTCACCGAGATCCAGCGCTTCCGGAACGGTCTGGCCCAGAGTGTCGATCCGAGCGCGCAAGCTGTACACGCTTCGCTCGTGCTCCCGCTGGGCATCACGCAGCTGCTCCAAGCGTTTATCGGCCGCAGCAGATTCGCTGGCCGCGCGCACATGTGCTTCCTCCAGCGGCTCACGCTCAGCAGCCAAGTGCTCCAGCTTGTCCGCCACCTCATCGGCTTCCGCCTGCGCTCCCCTAGTGCGCGCCTTCGTATTCGCTAAGGTCTCTTCCTGTCGCGCCAACTCGGACTCCGCGGAGCTGACCTGACCCGCCAAGTTCTCCTCGGCGGCGATGAGGCGAACCACGCCTTCACGGCGATCCGCAATGGCGCGCAGTTGCGCCATGTGTTCTTTATCAGCAGCCTCGAAGGCTTCCCGGCGCTCGGCTACTTCCTCCCGGATAGATTCCAAGCACTCTGCAGCCTCTTCGGCCGCGGCCAGCAACTCTTCGTGCTCCTCATCGGCTCGCTGGGCGCGTGCCTCGAGCTCCTCCGGATCCTGGCCCGCGTAGGCGACCTGTGAACCAACGTTGTTGGCGCGTTCGGCCGCGATGCGCTGCGTGGCAGAGATTCGCTCGCTGAGGGTCGATAGCTCGAACCACAGCTTCTGCGCGGCCTCCGCGCGTGGCGTGACATCCCCCAACTCGGCTTCTACCTCAAGCTGGATCTCGGTCGCCTCTTCCAGCTGTGCTGTCACTTCCTCAACCTGCTCGGCGAGCACCGCCGCGCGCTTTTCAGCGTCGTCGAATGTCGCGCGCAACCGCACCACGCGGTCGCCGGCAAGACGCAGGCGGGCATCCCGCAAATCCGCCTGCACGGTTGCTGCGCGCTGGGCGGCCTCCGCTTGGCGCGCCAAGGGCTTGAGTTGTTTGCCCAGCTCATCGGTCAAGTCCTGCAGGCGATCCAGGTTGGCCTGCATGCCGGTCAGCTTGCGCTGCGCTTTTTCCTTGCGGCGGCGGTGTTTCAGCACGCCCGCGGCTTCTTCGATATAGGCGCGGCGATCCTCCGGGCGGGATTCCAGAATCTCCGCCAGCTTTCCCTGGCCCACGATGATGTGCATCTCGCGGCCAATGCCGGAATCAGACAGCAGCTCTTGAATATCCATGAGGCGCGCCTTCGCCCCATTGATCTCATATTCGCTCGCGCCATCCCGGAACATGCGGCGGGTGACGGAGACCTCCGAATACTCGATGGGCAAGGCGCCATCGGAATTGTCAATCGTCAGCGTAACCTCGGCGCGGCCGAGGGCCTTGCGGTCCCCGGCGCCGGCAAAGATGACGTCCTGCATCTTGCCGCCGCGCAGCGTCTTGGCGCTGCCTTCACCCATGACCCACGCGAGCGCATCGACGACGTTCGATTTACCCGAGCCATTTGGGCCCACCACGGCGCAGATGCCGGGCTCGAATTTCAGGTTCGTCGCGGACGCGAAGGACTTGAATCCTTTGAGCGTGAGCGATTTGAGGTGCATTCGGTTTAGTTTAGCGCTCGATGAAGCCCGACTCACCGCGCGGTGCGGCCCACTGCTCCACCACGGCGTTCACTACGCCTGGGCGGTGGGTGGTCGACGGTTCTTCACGCAGCAAGGCCAGCAGCTTCTCGCAATCAGCACGCGGCCCTTCAGCAACCACCTGGACGCGGCCATCCTGCAGGTTCGTCGCGTGTCCTGCCAGCCCTAGTTCGAGTGCCCGGGAACGCGTCCACCAGCGAAAGCCCACGCCTTGGACGTGGCCATGGACGAAAGCCGTGAGCCGCTCATTCCCTGTGGCCGCTGCCCGCTGCGTCATCTAGTACTCCCTCAAGTTCGTGCGGTCACCCAAGTCATGCTCGTGCTTGAGACGGCGGCGGTCCTCCGCGCTGCGGCGGGTTACCGGATCCGTGCCATCCCAGCACTCGACGTTCTGCAGTTCCGGCAGCATATCACGGTGGAAGACGGGATCCAGGCCCTTGCGGCGCTGTTCGTTGTAGTTCTTCAACAGCTTGATGGCCACGCCCGACAGCGGCACGATGGCGCACACGTTGAGCAGAACCATGATGGCAGCGCCGGTATCGGCCAGGTCGAACACGGTGCCCAGCGGGGCCACTGCACCGTAGAAGACGAAGGCCAACACGATGAGACGGAAGATCCACAGCACCGACTTCTTCTCAGAGAGGTACTCCACGTTGGACTCGGCAAGGTAGTAGTTGCCCAGAATCGAGGAGAAGGCGAGGAAGAAGAGGATGAAGGTGACGAAGTGGATGCCCCACTCACCCACCACGCCGGAGAGCGCATTCTGGGTCAGGGTTACACCCTCAATCGCATCGGAACCGAAACGCTCGAAATCAGTACCCAGCAGGATGATGAAGGCGGTAATCGTACACACCACCAGGGTGTCGAAGTACACGCCGAGGGTCTGTACGAGGCCCTGCTTGACTGGGTGGGACACCGTCGCGGTAGCTGCTGCGTTCGGTGCAGAACCTTCACCCGCTTCGTTGGAGAACAAACCACGCTGGATACCCTTGAGCATCGCCATGCCCACGGTCGCACCGGCGGCCTCGCGGAAGCCGAACGCAGAGCCAATGATGTAGGCAAGCATGTCCGGCACCTTGTCAAAGTTCAGGACCACTACGATGATGCCCATGATGAGGTAAGCACCGGCCATGAAGGGCACGATGAACTGAGTCATCGAGGCGATGCGCTGCACGCCACCGATGATGATGAGACCGGACACTGCAACGACGGCGATGCCCACGCCTGCCTTGAAAGCACTGGAATCCTGCCCGAAGGAGGCCGCCAAGGAATCGGAGATAGCGTTGGTCTGGAAAGCGTTGTAGAACCAGCCAAAAGTAATGGCGATGGCGACGGAGAAGATGGTCGCCAGAGGCTTCCAGCCCAAGCCGCGGGACATGTAGTAGGCGGGGCCACCACGGTAGGTATCCCCTTCACGCATCTTCCATAGCTGCGCCAAAGTGGACTCGACGAATGCAGTCGCACCACCAAGGATGGCGATGAGCCACATCCAGAACACCGCACCGGGTCCGCCCACGGAGATGGCCACGGCCACGCCCGCGACGTTGCCGGTGCCCACGCGGGAGGCTGCCGAAATGGTGAATGCCTTGAAGGCGGAGATTCCGCCATAGTCGGCATCCTCATCGGCGCCGACGCCCTTGGGCTTTTCGACGACCGCCTTGAACATGTCCGGCACCATACGGATCTGCACCAAGACGGTGCGGATGCCGAAGAAGAGGCCCGCGGCAATGAGCAGCCATGGCAGGACATAAGACCACAGACTGTCGTTAATGACACCGATCACGGTGCTGAAGATTTCTTGCATGCGTTACACATTAATAACTCACACCAGAATCGTCCTAGTTGGCCGCGGGCAGCCTCCCCTCTCCGCGGCGCTGACAGGACGGGCAGTAGTGGGTCCCACGCCCACCAAGCACGGTTTTCACGATTTCCTCACCGCAGCGATCGCAGGGCTGGCCACCCCTGCCATAGGCATGTAAGGAACGGTCAAAATATCCGGATTCACCGTTGACGTTGACGTACAACGCGTCAAAGCTAGTTCCGCCAACGGCAAGCGCCGCGCGCATGACATCACCGGCCGCGGATATCACCGCGACGGCATCGCGCTGCCGCAGGGCGCTAGCCTTCTTGAGCGGAGAAATCTGGGCCGCCCACAACGCCTCATCGGCATAGATATTGCCCACCCCGCTGAGCACCGTTTGGTCGAGCAGAGCTACCTTGACCGCGGTGCGTTTCGCGCGCAGGCGCCGCCCTGCCGCTGTGAGATCGAAGTCTGTTTCGAGAGGATCGGGAGCGATATGCGCCATGGTCAGCCACGGCCCGAGACGCCAATAGCCGAAGGTGCGCTGGTCCACGAAGCTGAGGCGGGTGGCGTCGTCAAGCACGGCGGCGATACGCACATGCGGCGAATCTACCTCACCGATCCGCACCTGCCCCGACATACCGAGGTGGATGAAGAGCACATCGCGTGCCGGGTCAGTGTGGTCCTCGTCGGCGAACTCCAGCCACATGAACTTGCCGCGGCGCGCCACCGCGGCAATCTTCCTGCCCACCAGCAGCGCGGACAGCGGCACTTCCTGGCCCCGGTTAGCGCGCGGGTGGTGAACCTCTACTGCTGCGAAGGAGCGCCCCACAACATAGGGCTCGAGCCCGCGGCGGACGGACTCAACTTCGGGAAGTTCTGGCATCGAGTCCTCGTGTTTTAGCTTTCTTTGCCGGCGGTGCCCTGCACCAGCAACGGCGTCTCACGCAAGGTTTGGCACGCTTCCTCCGCCGCCTGCTGCTCAGCGAGCTTCTTGTTGTGGCCCGTCCCCCGGCCGACGGTCAAACCGGCCACGGTGGCCACGGCGTTGAAGGTTTGATCGTGCTCAGGACCCGTCGACGTGGCTGAATAGACCGGCATCGCGGCCTTCAACTCAGCGCACAGCTCCTGCAAGGTCGTCTTCCAGTCCATGTGCCGACCGGACACCACGGCGTTGTCGATCTTGGCGGCGAACAGCTTCAGCACCACCCCGCGGGCGACCTCGAAGCCATGTTGACGGTAAATAGCGCCCAGGATGGCCTCGGTGGTATCGGCCAAGATGGAATCCTTGTCGCGTCCTCCAGTGGCTTGCTCGCCTTTGCCCAACAAGATGTGGTCGCCCACGCCAATCTCACGGGCCACGTCAGACAACCCGTAGCGCGACACGATGGACGCGCGCATCTTGGAAATATCCGACTCGGGGCGCGAGGGGTACTTGTCGTAGAGCTTGGCCGCGACGGACAAGCCCAAGACCGCGTCCCCCAGGAACTCCAAGCGCTCATTGTTGGGAAGGTGCCCGTTCTCATTAGCAAAGGAGCGGTGTGTCAGCGCCAAACACAGCAGCTCATCGCTGAGCTCCACGCCGAGTGCTTTCAGCAACGGGGCGTGGTCTACCTCCGCGAATGCTGCGGCAAGGGCCTGCTCACCGGTCAGTTTCTTCTTCTTGCTCATAGGAATTTCTCCAGCCCGGACCACCGCGGATCAACGCGTTCTTCTTCCCCGGATACCCCCGTGGTCACACCTTCGGGCACGTCCACCTCGCAGCCGCCTTCGCACGTTGGGGCAAACGGAAGGGACAACCCTGCCTCATCGATCACGGTCTGCAGGAGGTCAAGAATCCCGTCCTGAATCTCGGGTACCTCATCGCCCGAACCGCGATCCTCTTCCTCGATCTCATCCCCGCCGACGAAGGATTCGTCTGCGGAAAACACCTGGGACACGTGGAGATCCATCTCTGGGTGTAGCTCAGCCAAGCAGCGTGCGCATTCGCCGCTGAGGGTGCCGGTGACATCAGCGTCCACCAACACGCCGGAGCCCAACGGGGTCAAGGTGGCTTCCACCGTGACTTCAGCGCCTTCCGGGATGCCGATCATTTCCACGCCGATGCGCTCTGGCGCGGGTCCGGTCTGCACGCGGTGCTCAGGCAGCGCCTCGGTTCCTTGGCTGCGGAGCAATTCCGTCACGTCGAACTTCAATGGTGATTTCATAGCGCCCACCAGCTTACCCTGTGCTGCCCCCTGCGCCCTAGACTGGCAAGGACCTGAACGCAGGGTCATAGCCACTTAAGCACTTGCACAAAAGCCTCGATTCTTCCGCTTCAGGCTTTTAGCCTAAAGGCCCATGAGCTACACCGCTACGGGCACGGCGCCTCTGGCCGCCACGGCACGCGACCTCGCACTCAGCTTTCCGCTGCAGTGCCTTGTCCCCGCCGTAGCACTGGCCGTTGCCGGGGTGGCGTGCCGCCACGTCATCACTCGACACCGCCCCAGCATCTTTGGCGATGCCGGCCTTTCCTTGCACCGCGTGGCTCTCGCCAGTGCCCTCGCAGGTGTGATCGTCGGCGCCGTGTCTCTTCTCCCCCTGCACTTTGGGCCAATTGTCATTATTTCTTCAGCGCTGTTCTCGCTTTTTGCTGCGCTCATCGCGTGGGGCGCGCGGGAGTCCTTTTCGGCCGCCAGCATGGGGATTGGATTGATGATGCTCACCGTCGAGGCGGTGGATGTGTTGCTGATGCTTGCCGACGCCGCCTGGGGCCCTCTCTCAGAACCCCACGCCGTAGACACGAATTTCGGCATCATGTGGCTGCTCTATGCACTCCCAGGCCTCATCTCCGCCGGACTTGCCGCGGCACTGAGCACCATGTCAG
The DNA here is from genome assembly GCF_001808895.1 of Corynebacterium sp. HMSC070E08. Taxonomy (NCBI): domain Bacteria; kingdom Bacillati; phylum Actinomycetota; class Actinomycetes; order Mycobacteriales; family Corynebacteriaceae; genus Corynebacterium; species Corynebacterium sp. HMSC070E08. Next base: position 5,246 of record NZ_KV794739.1, on the reverse strand, counting down.
CTAAGGAAGCCGCCCGTATCCGCCGCGCGGAGGAGGCACGCGCGTTAGTTCACGTTAGTAGTCGCGGGGCGCGCGAGGGGCACGGCGCCCCGGCTCGCGGTGTTCGCGCGCACTAGTGCGCCCCTCGCCGCGGGACTCCCCGCGGGAGCGCACACCGGCGCCTCGCCGCAGGGCAGAGCGATCGTTGTTGACGGTGCGTAGGAGATCCGACAAGGTGGTTTCGAATTCCGCCAGCTTGGCGTCGACGAATTCATCGCACTCGGTGCGCAGTCGGTTGGATTCGGAGTGGGCGGATTCCACGATGCGGTGCGCTTCGTCGTCGGCGCGGCGCACAACTTCGGATTCAGAGACCAAACGGTCCTGCTCAGCTTGGCCCGCAGCAACGGTGCGCTGGTACTCCTCATCTGCCTGGGCGCGGGTGCGCTCGGCATCAGAGCGCGCGTTTTCTACGAGGTTGGTGGCCTCATCTTCTGCCTGGGCCACCATGGTGGTGGCGCGGTGCTGGGCGTCGGCCAGCATGGCGTCGGAGTCCTCGCGCGCACGGGTAACCGTGTCATCGGCTTCTGCGTTGGCATCGGAAATGATTTGGTTCGCGCGTTCCTCGGCACCCTGCAGGATCTCATCCTGCTTGTCCAGAACATCTTGGGCATCATCCATTTCAACGGGGAGGGCGTTGCGGAGATCGTCGAGAAGCGCCAGCATCTCGTGGCGCGGAACCATGCAATTGGAGGTCATGGGAACGGCATAGGCCTGTTCCAGGTTGCGAACAAGTTCATCGAGGGACTCAAATACGCGGTACATGGCACCAGACTATCCAAGCAAGAGCGCACCACCACGTATCCCACGCGGGCAAAACGGCGAAAACCTCCCCGCTAGGCGGGGAGGCTCAACCTGGCAATAGAGGACAGGAGCGGGGCTAGATAACGCCCTGTGCCAGCATGGCGTCGGCCACCTTCTTGAAGCCTGCGATGTTGGCGCCGGCAACGTAGTCGCCCTCCAAGCCATATTCCTTGGAGGTCTTGTCAATGTTGCGGAAGATGTTGGACATGATCTCGTGCAGGCGCTGGTCGGTGTATTCGAAGGACCAGGAGTCACGGGACGCATTCTGCTGCATCTCTAGCGCGGAGGTCGCCACGCCGCCCGCATTCGCGGCCTTACCCGGCGCGAAGGCGATGCCGCTTTCCACAAAGTAGTGCGCTGCCTCCGGGGTACAGGGCATGTTCGCGCCTTCGGCAACATAGCGGACCTGATTCTTCACCAGAAGCTTGGCATCGTCACCGTCAAGTTCGTTTTGGGTAGCGCACGGCAGGGCAACGTCGGCGCTCACCTCCCATACGTTGCCGCCTTCGTGGTACTCCACGCCCGCACCCGCTTCGCCGGCGTAGGTGGAAATACGCTCGCGGCGGACTTCTTTAATCTCCTTGAGCAGCTCCAGGTCCACACCGTTCGGGGTGGTGATGTAGCCGGAGGAGTCAGACATCGCGACGACGGTACCGCCGAGCTGTTGCACCTTTTCAGCAGCGTAGATGGCGACGTTGCCGGAGCCGGAGACAATAACCTTGGCACCGTCGAAGAACTCACCATGGGTCTTCATCATTTCCGAGGTCAGATACACCAGGCCGTAACCGGTAGCCTCGGTACGCACGAGGGAGCCACCCCAGGACAGACCCTTGCCGGTAAGAACGCCAGACTCATGCTTGCCTTCCAGCCGGCGGTACTGCCCGAACAGGAAACCGATTTCGCGGCCGCCCACGCCGATATCGCCGGCCGGGACATCGCGGTATTCGCCGATGTGGTTGTGTAGCTCCGTCATGAAGGACTGGCAGAAGCGCATGACCTCGGCATCGGACTTACCCTTCGGGTCGAAGTCGGAACCGCCCTTGCCACCACCGATAGGCAGGCCGGTCAGGGAGTTCTTAAAAATCTGCTCGAAGCCGAGGAACTTGATGATGCCCAAGTTCACACTCGGGTGGAAGCGCAGGCCGCCCTTGTAGGGGCCGAGGGCGGAGTTAAACTGCACGCGGAAGCCACGGTTAACCTGAATCTGGCCGCTGTCATCTACCCATGGAACGCGGAAGATGAGCTGGCGCTCGGGTTCGCATAGACGCTCGACCAGGCCGTAATCAGCATAGTGCGGGTCCTTGTTGAGGACGATCTTCAGGGAGTCAAGCACCTCAGCGAGCGCCTGGTGGAATTCCGGTTCGCCCGCATTACGCTTGAGGAGCTTGCTGTAATAGTCGGAGATTTGCTGGTCGATGGACATGGCTATCCTTTCATTCGACACCGTGCCTCGCGGTCGGTGCGTCATCCATTGAACAAACGATAGTTTTCTATCAATTGACCTAAATTGCAAGACGTCCGTACTGCGGCGCGCCTTAAAGGCTGGTCAGAGCGCGAAAATTTTTTCTCACATCTCTGCCATATACTCGTGAACATGCGCATTCTTGTTGCCCCCGATTCCTTTAAAGGCACCGCCACCGCCGCCGAAGCCGCTGCTGCCATTGCACTCGGCGCGCGCCGCGCGCTGAGCTCCTCCCCGTATGCCGACACGGCGAAGGTACATGCCCTTCCCACGGCCGATGGTGGCGAGGGAACCGCGGAGGTTCTCGCTAGTGCCGCCGTGGCTCGCCACGGCACTGCGGGCCAGACCATTACGCTGCCAACTACCGATGCTGTTGGACGCCTCACCGAGGCCAGCTATCAGCTCGTCGGCGATACAGCCTTCATCGACGTCGCCGCCGCAACTGGGCTGCCTGCTGTTTCCGACGCCCTCGATCCACTCCATGCGGATTCCTATGGCACGGGCGTGTTGGTGGCCGATGCCGAATCGCGCGGCGCCAAGCACATCGTTCTCGGCCTCGGCGGCAGCGCCAGCATCGACGGCGGGCTCGGCATCCTCGCCGCACTCGGCGCCGCCGCACACGATGCCCGCGGCTATGCCCTCCCCAAAGGGGGTGCTCCGCTGGTCAACCTCGACCACATCGACACGGCGCAACTAAACATGAAGGCGGCCATGTTGGACTACACTTTGGTCACCGATACCCGCGCCGTGCCCACCCAGGCCGCAACAATGTATGGGCCGCAGAAGGGGGCCAAGGGCGACCAGGTCGCGCTCCTGGCCGGCGCGATGCTGCGATTGTGCGAGGTCACGGACACCGATCCGGAGGCCGAGTTCTTTGGTGCCGCCGGCGGTATCCCCATCGCCCTGAGCTGGCTTTCGCGCACACTCTGGGGCACCTCGGAGCACTGCCGCATCGTGCCGGGCGGCCGCTATGTAGCTGAGGCCCTCGATCTTCCCGCCCGCATCGCCGAGGCGGACCTCGTCCTGACCGGCGAAGGCCGCTTCGACGAACAATCACTCACCGGAAAGGTGGTAGGCACGCTGGCCGAGCTCACTGGACCGCCCACTCTCGGCATCATCGCCGGCTCCGCTACCGCCCCGGCACCGCAGGGCGCGCTACTCGAAGAGCTCGACGGCGACGCGCACGCTAGCGTGGCCGAGCAACTGAGCGCCGCGGCCGAGCGTCTTGTGCTGAACTTCCTGCAGAATTAGAGCTTTCTGTGGGACTAAGGGGCTACCTGCACCGCCCACGGGAAGATAGCCGGGCGCTCGTGGGCGAGCTCATCTTCCAGCAACACATGATCCTTCGGTAGCACCGCATGCGGGGTCAGCAGGCGCGCGAGGACCATCGTCAGCTGGTTAACGGACCCCGTCACGCCATCGACGGCGATGGCGTAGCGATACACGTTTGCCCCCTCCAGGTCCCGCTCTTCGTGTTCCTCACGGTAAGTCTGGCGCAGCTGTTCTTCCAACCCCTCTGGGAATACAGGCTCAGGCACACGAGTAACCTCTGCAGAGGCCAGCGAGTTGTTTTCCACCAACTTACGGGTGGCAGTGCTAAAGATTTCGGCCACACGCTCCGCTTGGGCATCCGGCACCAGAACATCAAAGTGAATCATTGGCATGTAGGTAACCCTACCCAAACTTCAAGGACGGTAACTATGGCAGATCCCACACTTTCCACGCTGACTGGACTCCTTTCGGAGGACGCCGTTGATCTCAGCTGGCAACGCGCCTTTTACGAAGATCTGCATGCCCACCCGGAGCTGTCCCACGAAGAGGAACGCACCGCCGGGCGCATCCTCGAACAACTAGAGAACTACGACTGCGAGCTCGTCACCGGAATCGGCGGCCACGGCATCGTCGCTATCTTCCGCAATGGCGACGGCCCCACCGCCCTGATGCGCGCAGACTTTGATGCCCTCCCCGTGGCCGAGGAAACCGGCGTGCCCTTCGCCGCCACCAACGGGGCAATGCACGCGTGCGGGCACGACGTACACGCCACCGCACTGCTCGGTGCGTGCGCGATTCTCGACGCCCACCGTGCGGCCTGGCGCGGCACCTTCCTAGCACTATTCCAGCCGGCGGAGGAATCATCCATGGGCGCCAAGTACATGATTGCTGACGGACTCACCGACCGAGTCCCCACCCCGGATGTCTGCCTAGGACAACACGTCATGCCCGGCCCCGCCGGCCAAGTGCAGTCCACCGCCGGCCCCATCCTGGCCGGTTGCGACTCCCTCCGCATCCGCATCACGGGGCGCTCCGCGCACGCCTCCATGCCGCATGAGGCCATCGATCCGTCCTACGTGGCCGCCATGGTGGTAACCCGCCTGCAAGCCATCGTCGGCCGCGAAGTACCTCCCCATGACTTCTTCGTCATCTCGGTAGGCGAGCTGCACTCGGGCGATAAGAACAACATCATTCCGGGCAGCGCCGAGCTGGTGCTCAACACCCGTTACTACAAGCCGGAGTTGGCCAAGCGAGTCTACGCCTCCCTCGAGCGCATGGTGCGCGCTGAATGTGAAGCAAGCGGATGCCCCGCTGAACCTACCTTCGAGTATTTCGCCCACGGCGAAGTCACCGACAACGACGCCGCCGCACACGAAACCGTTCGCTCGGCCTTCGACGCGGTCTTCGGTGATCTCTCCGTCACTGCCACGCCCTCCACCGTGTCCGAGGATTTCTGCTACCTCCCGCAGGCCTGGGGCGTGCCGTACTACTTCTGGTTCATCGGTTCCACGCCGGAGGACCTCCTAGGCAACCCGCCGGTCAACCATCAGTCCACGTTCCTCCCGGACTATGAGCCCACCATGCGCTCAGCTACCCGCGCTGGGGCTGCCTCCGTGCTGTCTTTCCTTGGGAACTAGTTTGGACCTGACCCCTGTTTGGTAGACACCTGATA
>NZ_KV794738.1:0-556 GCF_001808895.1 Corynebacterium sp. HMSC070E08 | reverse complement strand
TTCGACATCCGAAATGATTTCTCAATGTTGAATAGCCTGCGGTAATGCCCGATCACCTCCTGGGCGGCAAGAGCGGTCAGGTCGGTTTCATAGCCTTTGATTCCGGCTAGGGCTCGGTGTTTGGCAGCAAGAGCATAGTTGACCTTCTTGTTCGGGGCGGAAAGATCGATATAGCGGTTACGCTTGATAGCGATATCGCCGTCAACAGCCCCTTTGGCTTTTGCGACTTGCTCTTTGATTCCGCGCAGGCTGCGTCTAGCCCGATTGTGAGAGTACTGGTAATGCGTCACCGAATTCGGGGTTGTGTGTTTGCGCCCATCACTTGCCGAGGCTTGTGTCCAGATCTGGCCGTGGGTGTAGTCTTCACCGGGGTTGTCCCGCCGCCAGGTTTCGATCACCTCAGGCACGGTGGGGGTCTTCACCGACAAGATGTAGTGCAGCCCTGCATCAATGAGTGCTTGTTTGTTCGCCGCGGAGAACATGCCTGCATCAGCAACGACGGTGACCTCGTCGAGTTGGTAGGCCTCTTGGAACCGTGTGATCATCGGCAGCATCG
>NZ_KV794737.1:0-3606 GCF_001808895.1 Corynebacterium sp. HMSC070E08 | reverse complement strand
TCAATGCTTGTTTGTTCGCCGCTGAAAACATGCCTGCATCAGCAACGACGGTGACTTCGTCGAGTTGGTAGGCCTCTTGGAACCGTGTGATCATTGGCAGCATCGTGTGGGTTTCTGCCGAGTTTCCGGCAAACGCTCCAACATGTAGTGGAAAACCAGTGGCATCAGTAAGCAGCCCGACAAGGATTTGCGGCTCTATACGGCGCTCTTTGGAAAATCCGGGTTTGCGAAGCTCATCAGGAGTATCGGTTTCGAAGTACAAGGTGGTCACGTCGTACAAGATGAATGTGCCTGGACCGATACCTGCATGATGCGCCAGCACTTGGGTTAATCCTTCGCCGAAGGCATCTGTAGCAAAGCCAGGTAGTCGGCGTTTAATCGTGGCGTAGCTTGCGCTTGTCACCCCAACTTCAGCCAGGGTTTCAATCGAATCAAACTTCGAACCAGGATTAATCAACCGAGCGCGTACCAGATCGCGAAACACCGGATCATCACCGCTTGCTGCAGCAAGACCTAACTCGTTGAAACACGCATCAATACAGTCCAACAAGTAACCAGCTCGCTGTGCTGTCACCGGCACCGGGTCATCAGCGGTTCCCCTGCTTGCTGAAGGCTCTACTCCAAGATCAAGGGTGAGTTGATCTGCATCAATAAGACGCCGGGCCTGGGCTTTAAGCTGCTCAACTTGATCAGGTGAGTGTCCTGATCCGACCTGTTGAAGCTTTTTCGACCCTCGATGCTCAGACCACACCACCTGAACCGCCGTCGCCCCGGAAGCGGTCTTGACAGTGCGAATGTATGGACTCACAAAATCAGACTACCGGCTACCCCCGCCGATACCCGCTTAGTGCCGAAAAAATAACCGCCACAACACCAAACCTCCAGGCCACAATGTCAAGGGTGACCTTCATCACCTAACCGTGAGCCAAGTCAGGCAGCGCCGCCTCACCCCGGTTGCTTCCTTACCCACTAAGTGGGAAGGAGGAACGGTGGTGAGGCGGCGCTTTGTCTGTGAGGAAAGCCCGTCGGGGGTTAATAGGCAACAGTGCGTCTATTAATCCCTTTTTTGTCTAGACGTTTTTGTCTAGACGTTGGAAATGGGGGTCGGGGCCAGCTTCCACACCTCGTTGGCATAGTCAGCGATGGTGCGGTCGGAAGAGAAGCGCCCGGAGTAGCAGATGTTGAGCCAAGCCTTCTTGGCCCATGCCATCTCGTCGGCGTCATAGTCGGCAGCCATGCGGTCACGGGTCTCGCGGTAGTCTGCGAAATCTCCGAGGACGTAGTAGGTGTCCTGAGCGTGCTCACCAAAGCCGTCGAGCAGCGAGGAGCGCAGATCCCCAAACATCCCGGCGTTCTCAGAGCCCAACGTGCCATCGGTAAAGGCATCGAGGACGCGGGACAGGCCCGGAACCGTGTTGTAGAGCTCGCCCGGGTTGTACTCGGCGCGAAGCTGCGGGATCTCCTCGTTGCGGGCGCCGAAGATGTAAGCATTCTCTTCGCCCACTGCCTCGACGATCTCGACGTTGGCGCCATCCATCGTGCCCAGGGTCAGTGCACCGTTCATCATGAACTTCATGTTGGAGGTGCCGGAGGCCTCCTTGCCGGCCACGGAGATCTGCTCGGAGACATCGGCGGCAGGGATGATGTGCTCGGCAGGGGAGACGTTGTAGTTCTCCACAAAGACCACGTTGAGCACGTCCTTGGTGGCCGGGTCGTTGTTGACCAAGTCACCGATGGTGTTGATGAGCTTGATGATGGCCTTTGCGCGAACGTAGCCCGGGGCGGCCTTCGCGCCGAAAATGAAGGTGCGCTTCGGAACGGTTTCGCCGTCGACCTTGATACGGAAGTACAGGTCCAGAATGTACAGAGCGTTCATCAGCTGACGCTTGTACTCGTGCAGGCGCTTGATCTGGACGTCGAAGATCGAATCCGGATCCACCGTGGCGCCTTGGTGTGCCTCAATCCATGCGGCAAAGTCCTGCTTGTTGGCGCGCTTGATGTTGATGAGCTGGCGCAGCACCTTCTCGTCCTCGGCCAAGGAATCCAGTTTGGCCAGCTCAGTCAGATCGGTGACCCAGGCATCGGAACCAGCCTGCTCAGTGAGCAGGTCGGACAGACGCGGGTTGCACATGCGCAGCCAGCGGCGCGGGGTGACGCCGTTGGTCTTGTTATTGAACTTCTCCGGCCACAGTTCGTACCACTCAGACAGCGTGTCTGCCTTGATGATCTCGGTGTGCAGCGCCGCCACGCCGTTGATGGAATAAGCGGCGTAGCAAGCAATCCATGCCATGTGGACGTGGCCATCGGACACCGGGGCCATGTAATCGATGCGGCCCTGGTCGAGGCCGCGCTGGGCCATGTCCTCGCGGAAGCGGCGGTCAATCTCTTCCACGAGCTCCCAGATGCGCCAGAAGAGCTTCTGGAAGATGGAGATCTCCCAGCTTTCCAGGGCCTCTGCCAGCACCGTGTGGTTGGTGTAGGCAAAGGTCTCGGTGACGACCTTCCATGCCTCGTCCCAGCCCATTCCGTGTTCGTCGAGAAGCAGGCGGAGCAGCTCTGGAATGGCAAGCACCGGGTGGGTGTCATTGAGCTGGATGCAGTTGTACTCGGCGAAGCCGGTGAGATCCTCGCCGTGGTGTTCGATGTAATTGTCGATCATCTGCTGCAGCGAGGCGGACACGAAGAAGTACTGCTGGCGAACGCGCAGAACCTTGCCCTCGTAGGTGGTGTCGTTGGGGTAGAGGACACGGCAGATATCCATGACTCGCTCGCGCTCCACGATGGCCTCGGTGAAGCGCTGCGAGTTGAAGGCGTCGTAATCGAACTCATCGATGGGCTCGGACTTCCACAAGCGCAGCGTGCCCACGTTGTCGGTTCCATAGCCGGTAATCGGCATGTCATAGGGGATAGCGCGGACATCCATGTCATCGAAATGGACCAGGCGCTGCTCGGAGGCGCGGCGAATGATGAAGTCATAGCCATTCTCCATCCACGCATCCGGCTCTTCGCGCTGGAAGCCGTTGTCAAAGGACTGACGGAACAGGCCGTAGCGGTAGAGCAGACCGTAGCCGGTGACGGGGAAGTCTTGGGTGACAGCGGAGTCGAGGAAGCAGGCAGCCAGGCGGCCCAAACCGCCGTTTCCTAGCGCGGCATCGTGCTCGGCCTCGAGGACATCGGCCAATTCGTGGCCGGTGGCCTGGGTGGCGGCGCGGGCCTCGTCGACGAGGCCGATGTTGGTGAGGTTGTTGAGCAGGGCTCGACCCTGCAGGAATTCAGCCGAGAAGTAGTGCTGCTGGCGGGTGGCGGCGTAGGCGCTGCGGGTGGCTTCCCAGTTGTCCGCAATCTGCTCCATTACCGAGGAGGACAGGCCGGACCAGAACTTGCGGTTGGTGGCAGCGGTGGGGGAGACGCCGGCGGCGGCGCGGACGTGTCCGGGAACTGCGGTCTGAAAATCGGAGTGCTGGGGTTGACTCATGAGAATCCTTCACCTTAGGCATAAAAAATGCGGAAAAATACCAACTCCCAAGCTTAACCAGTTCCGTACTCACTCGCAGACCGCGTTGAGTACGGAAAAGGGCCTGACCCCCGGAAAGTAGACACGTCGGG